>NZ_JAKMRM010000020.1:0-13275 GCF_025772105.1 Campylobacter sp. IFREMER_LSEM_CL1846
CTACCGCTTAGAAAATACACTCTAGTAGCTAAATCTTTAAAAGCTTTAGAGTGGATTAGACCTTGACAAGCTTTGGATTTTGAAGTACTTGCAAATTCACTTTGGCTAAAAGCATTTAAAGCCTCATCTAATTGAGTTTTTATGCTTTGATTTTTAGGATCTTTCAAAGCTTGATTTTTTAAATCTGCTATATTTTGGGCTTTGCTTTTTTGAGCATTATCTACCATAAGTGCTAAAAGCAAAACACTTTCTTTATCTACAAAAAGCACTTTAAAACATTGCTCATCATTTCCTACACTAAAATCAAGTTCTTTGGTGGAATTTTGCAAATTTGACAAGTCTTCATTTTTTATATTTGTTACATTGCTCATTAAAGCTATATTTGAAAGACTTTCATTTTTTAATATATAAGCACTTATATCATTGATAAAAATTTTTAAATTTCCCAAAGCTTGAACTACACTTGCCTCATCTTTACTTGTACTAAATTTTGGCAGAGCAACCGCAGCTAAAACTCCAAGTATAATTACTACAAACACAAGCTCTATAATAGTAAAAGCTTTTTTCATAATATGCCTTGTAAGTTTTTTACCTTAGGCTTTATAAGATCATCTTCTATATTTACAAATTCTTTACGCTCATAAGCCTCACAAGCTGCCCTTGCTATCATCAAAGCATTATCCGAACAATACTCAAGCGGAGCTAGCAAAAGCTCACATTGATAACTTTGACATAAATGTTCTATTTGACTTCTTAAGCTTAAATTTGCACTAGCTCCGCCTACTATACCAAAGCGTTTAAATTTATACTCTTTAAAAATTTTTTCTAACTTGTTTAAAATATGAGCTATGGCTGCTTTTTGAAATGCAAAGGCAATTTTACTTTTACGCTCCAAACTTAATTCTTCTTTTAAAATTTCCAAACGCACTTGGTTTTTAAGTCCTGAAAAACTATAAGCTAAATCTTTAGAATGAAGCAAGGGTATGCTAAATTCTAAATCATTTTCTTTTACATTTTTAGCTAAATTTTCTATGATAGCTCCGCCAGGATAACCAAGATCCATCATTTTTGCTACTTTATCAAAGCTTTCTCCAAAGCTATCGTCGGTTGTTCTTGCTAATTCTGTGATTTTACCTTGCTCATTAATAAAAAGCACCATAGTATGCCCACCACTTACAAGCAATACACCCATATCAAAATTAGCTTTTTCATCTAAAAACATAGAATAAATATGCCCTTTTAGATGATTAATCGCAATGAGCGGTAAATTTAAACCAATAGCAAGCATTTTAGCCATAGCTACTCCACCTATCAAACTCACACTAAGGCCAGGTTCATTTGTAACCGCTATGGCGCAAAGTTTGTCAAAGTATTTTTGGCATTTTTTTAAAATCTTAGGTAAAGCTTCACTATGTAATCTTGCGGCAAGCTCGGGCACCACCCCTCCATAAGCACTATGGGCATTTTCTTGAGAAATTTTTGTATGAAAGATACACTCAAAGTTATTTTTATTAATGATAGCAATAGAACTATCATCACAAGAACTTTCTATGGCAAGAATCAAATCTCTCATTGAAATTCCACTAAAATCATACCGATAAATTTATCTTTTTGTTCTGCTTTTTCTATGGCTTTTGCAGGTATATTTGCTTTTTTGATTTCTTTAAAATTAGTCTTTCTTTCTAAAACTTGATCGGCTAAATTTGCATTTTTTAGCTCATAAAATTCTACTCTGTAAATTTTTCTTTTTTTATCCAAAGAATAACGGCTTTGCATTTGGTTTTTGCTTATAACAATATCACTTTCATCAACACCTCTATCAAAACCTATAACATTAACTCTTACACCTGCTATAGAAGGTATTTTAAAATTATCTTTTACCATAATTTTTTGAGCAAAATTTGTTTGTATATTTTTTCCATCTACTATCACTTCAACACTATCTAGAGCATTTGAAAATTCAAAATATTCAGGATACAATCTTGTTTGCAAGCGATTGCCATAATTGATTGAATATGAGTTAGCATTGGAAATTACTGCAGTAATCTCATTACTTGCTTCATAATTTAAAGCTTGATTAATAGGAAAAGGTAAAAAATTTATAGCACTAGCAGGTTTATCAAGATAAAGTAAAATTTTATCATTAAAAAGTTTTACCTCTAAAGGCTTTTCAATAGCTCTATAAACTCCATTTGGAGTTAAATCGAAAGTTCTTTGAAATTCTATATTTGCCTTTTTTAGATAATACTCCACCGCCAAAAGATGATAATATACTCTTAAATGCGTTGGTAAATTTTTGCTCGCTTCATTAGCAAAGGCTGCTTTGTGATTTGACACCACAAAATAAGTTAAAGCCTTTAGCATATCTTTATCATTGCTTTCTTGGGTTTTGGTATTTTTTAAATGATATTGATGTTCTTCTTTAACCAAAGCTTTATTGATATTTTCCACTGCCTCTTTAGCAATATTTTCCAAATCTGCATATTTAGTAGAATTTACCTCACTTTGATCAATAATACTAGTATTGCCCCAGCGATTTGGATTTTTATCTTTGCTTTCATATTGAGGTCTATAAAATCCACTTCCATCGTGCAAATTTATAACCATATTTACCTCAGGTTCCAAAATAAGCTTTTTTATGCGCTCTATAGTGTGAAAATCAGGATCGTTTTCATCTATATGGGCAAATTTTCTATTTAAATCTCCAAAATTTCCTCTATTTCTAGCAATAATACTTTCAAAAGCTAAATTTGGTGCGACAATAATTTTACCTTTAGTGATATTATAATCACTCAAAAGCAAACTAGCAGCATGAAACCCACCTGGCTCGTCTCCTTGTATACCTCCAAGGATTAAAACCGTATTATTATCATCTAAACTTTTTCCATTTTCTTTAACGCTAAACTCTAAAGCAAAAACCACATTTATAAAAATCAAAATACTTAAAAAATATCTCACTTCATTTCCTTATCTAAATAAAGCCTAACTTGCTTATCATACTCAAAAACATCTTCAATTTGGTTAATCTTTGGCACACCAAAATAATCCAATGCTTTAAAAATACCCTTGGCTATGTCTAAAAACTGCGCTTTTTGGGCTAAAAATTGATACACCATATATTCATTTGCACTATTTATAATCACACCCAAGTCAGGCTTTTTCAAAAGCTCATCTTTAAGTGAAAATATAGGATATTTTTTTAAACTAATTTTTTCAAATTTTAAACTTGGCATAGCTAACAAATCCAAATTTTCTATAAAGCTTTGTTCATGCTCATCTAAAATAGCTTGAGCTATAGACAAACGCATATTTGCATGAGAAAAATATGCACTCATACCACCATCTTTAAATTCACATAAAGCATGCACTAAAGACTTTCTTTCTATCAAAGCATCTATTTGTTTAATACCATAAAGATGATAAGCTTCGATGATTTCAAAAAGTTTATTACACATGCTAGCACTATCTATGGTGATCTTAGCTCCCATGCTCCAGTTAGGATGCTTAAGAGCTTCTTTTACGCTAACATTTTTTAAATCTTTGATTTTATAATTATAAAAGGCCCCGCCACTTGCTGTGATAAAAAGTTTTTTAATATCTTTTCTTTTATCTATCAAGCACTTTAGTGCTGCATGTTCGCTATCTATGGCCTTAATCTTAGAAGTGTCAAAAAATTTCCCTGCTACTACTAAGCTTTCTTTGTTTGCCAAGGCTAAAATTTTACCAAGCTTTTGCACCATAAGACTTGAACTTAAGCCTGCAAAACCTACTATAGCATTTACCACTAAAGAACTTTTGCACTCAGCTATCATCGCTTTTAAACCCTCTTGGCCACAAAAAATCCTATCATGATCAACTAAGGTTTTATCTTTTTCATCTTGTATACATACAAATTTAGGCTTAAAAAGAGCTATTTGCTCATTTAAAAGCTTGATATTTTTACCGCAAGATAAGGCTTCTATGTTTATGTTTTTCTCTTTAGCAATAAAAAGAGTATTAACTCCTATACTTCCCGTGCTTCCAAGTACGATCATACTAAAGTTGCCATTGCAAATGCTGCAATGATAACAGCATCAATTCTATCTAAAACTCCCCCATGCCCTGGGATTAAATTACCACTATCTTTAATACCTGCTTGTCTTTTAAAATAACTCTCAAGCAAATCCCCTATCACAGCAAAAATAGCTACGATTAAAGATATATAAATACTTTTTATCAAGCTAAATTCAAAAGAGCCTATGATGGTTCCTAAAATCCCCGCACAAACAATGCCACCTACAACACCTTCTAAGGTTTTATTTGGACTTGTTAGAGAAAAAGCTCTCTCGCCAATTAGTTTTCCTATAAAATACGCCCCACTATCGCAAGCAACGACAATCACTATAAGCCAAAATAATACAAACATACCCTCATAACTTAATACTTGATAAAGCATTAAAATAGGCAAAGTAGGATATATATAAGGCATAAGTTCATTTAAATTTTCACTTTTTTTATAAACTAAATATCCTAAAATCAAAATCAAAGCCAAGAGGCCTATAAAGAAAGGTTTATCTAAAAATGCTCCTATTGCAAAAACACACAAAGCCACAAAAACACTTGCATGTTTGCTTTTAAACATAGTTTTTGCTTCATTAAATGCCAAAAACAATAAAACACCAAAAATCGCAAAATTAATCAAAAAATTATCCACCAAAGCAACAACAGCTATCACAGCTATCATCACAATAGCACTAAGAATTCTTGTCTTTGAAAACATTTTTATCCTTTCTATATACTTAAATCAAGCAAATGAGAACTTTTTTTAACTACTTCTTGCCCCTCTTGTTCATCTTCATCTTCTTGCTCTTGTTCTTGATGATGTTTAGAATGCTTTTTTTCTTCCTCTTGCCTTTCTTTTACCTCATCGCTTACTTCATGAGTTTGATTAACTTTTTCAAGTTTTTCAACCGCCTTTTCTTTTGCTTGAAATTCACTCATATTTACCAAAGTTGCAAAAGAATCTTTTGCCAATTCATTACTAGCTTGTGCTGAATGTACTGGTGCATTTTGGTTAGCAAAATGAATACCACCTATGGGACTTATAGGCATACTTACTCCTTTAAAACGCTTAAAGTCTTATAATTTGTATAATTTACAAAAGCCTTTTCTTTTATTTTTACAAAATTCTTACTAGTATAATCGACCAAATAAACTCCAGAACTTAGCTTGGAAAATTCCACACAAAGCTTTGCTGCAAATTCTAGCACTAATTGACTTATTTTTAATTTATTTGAAGTAATGATCACATGTGCACTAGGATAATCTTTCACATGCAGCCAAATATCATCTTTTTTAGCTATTTTTAATAAATACTCATTAGCTTTTTCATTGCGTCCTACGCTGATTTTAAACTCATCAAAATAAAAGCTACTAACCCCTGCATTTAACTCTTCTTTTTTTGTTTTTTTTGTTTTTTTAGGCATTAAAACTTCTAATTCTCTCAAAGAAGTGCTTTTAGCAATTAAGTCTTTTAAATTTATTAAAAAATCAAGTTTTTCACTTAAAATTTCTCTTTCTATATTGATATTTTTAGCCTTTTGTTTTAGCTTTTTAGCCATTTTATAAAATTCATTCGCACTATTTTTAGGTGTATCTTCGAGCTTAAAAGCAAGCTCATTTGCATTAAAATCTTGCAAAATAAATTCTCTTTGATAATCTTTTAAAGAATTTAAATTAGCAAATAAAACATCTGCTTTTTGGCTTAATTCTTGAGCTTTTTTTAATAAATTACTTTCTTGCTCTAAATTTTCTATACTCTCTTTAAGAGTAAAGATTTTTTTATCTATATTTAAAAGTTTATTTTCTTTAATATCTTTTATGCGCTCTTGCTGTAACTTTTTAGCACTTTCTTTAAAATACACATTAAAATCATCAATCTTTACAAATTCTTCTTTTATCTCATAAGCTTTTAAAGCTTGGAGTTTTTCGCCTATTTTTACAACGCGGTAGCTTTTATCTATATGACGCAAAGCTTCTATAATAATATCATCAGCGTCTGTGATGATTACATTAGTGTTTTTTCCTGTAAATTCAAAATAAATCTTAGCCCCATAAGCTTTATAAGATTTTTCCGATAAAACTTCAAAAGATAAAATTCTATTATTTTCTAATACTTCTAAATTTAAAATCTTTGCGTTAGAGAAGTATTTTTTTAGCATAAAATCAAAAGGTGCATTATAGACTTTTGCTTGGAGTTTATCTTGGTAAATTCCACTTTTTCCACGCGTTAAGTCTAGTATAAAAGCTTGATGGTCTAAGCTAAGCTCTAAGATATTATCATCAAGGCGTTTGAGATAATTTAGTCTTTGAAATTGTTTAAAATAATCTTTTATTTGTATTAAATCTGTATATTTCATAAATGTATTATAAAATATTTTGATGAATTTATGAGGTTTTTATGAGTGAAAAAATTCCCTATCCTTGTGTGATTTTATGTGGTGGAAAATCTTCGCGTATGGGAGAAGATAAAAGCTTATTACAAGTAGATAATAAAAACTTAACTCTTTATCAATATGAAAAAATGTCAAGGATTTTTAATCAAGTTTTTATTAGCAGCAAAAAAGATAAATTTCATCAAAAAAACTTAGCACTTATTTTAGATGAGGATTTAAACAACTACTCTCCACTCATTGCCTTAAATTCCATACTTAAACATTTTAAAAATACCTATGTATTTATCCTTAGCGTGGATACTCCAAACATAAACAAAGAAAGTTTTTACAAGCTTTTTGATCATCTAAAATCACAAAATATACTCTTAGCAAGCACAAAAAAACACAAGCATTATTTGTGTGGATTTTACCATAGTAGGAATTTTGAAAAAACTTTGCAATTTTTACAAGAAAACAATCACAAATTAGCCCTTTTTTGTGATACAATGAAAGCAGAATTTATAGAATTTGAAGATGATAATGAGTTTATAAATTTAAATTATTTTAAAGAATATAAAAAGTGGCTTCATGAAAAAGACAATTCTACCCATAGTATGTGCTTTTAGTGCTTTAGCAAATGAGGACTTATTCAATCAAGCCTTAGAATATGAAAATCAAGGTAAGTACAAAAAAGCTATGCAAATTTATAAAAGCTTAGCTTTAAAAGAAAAACAAAAAGAAGTAAGTTTAGAAAAGTCTTTTAATTTTGAGCAAAATACATCCAAAGAGAAAAAATTAGATGATATTAATCCAAAAAATGAAGCTTTAGCAAACTACCTTGGCACAGAAAAATCATACAATCCTTTTGGTATTAGCACGCATAATCTTAGCTATTTTATGCCTGCTTCTTATAGTTTTAGCAAGAGAGATTATAAAAGCACTGAAACTAAATTTCAAGTAAGCCTTAAAAAAACTCTTTTTGAAAATCTTTTGGGTTTAAATGAAAGTTATAACATAGGCTATACGCAAATTTCATGGTGGCAACTTTATAAACATTCTGCTCCTTTTAGAGAAACAAACTATTTACCTGAATTTTTTATCAACTTTCCTATAAGCGGATATGGTGCTTTTGAGAATTTAAAAGATATACGCATAGGCTTATTACATGAATCTAACGGGCAAAATGATCCAAAATCAAGATCATGGAATAGAATTTATCTAAGCAATGCATGGTTTTTTGGCGATTTTATGTTCATACCTAGAGTTTGGCTAAGAATTCCTGAAAAAAGTTCAGAAGATGATAATCCTGACATAGAAAAATATTTAGGTAATTTTGATATTAATCTTGCTTATACCCAAGATGATTATTTTATCAATATATTGTGGCGTAATAATTTAAATTTTGCTAATAACCGCGGTGCAGTAGAAATAAGTGGAGCTTATAAAATTTCTAACAATGGCTTATATATTTACACTCAGTATTTTAACGGATACGGTGAGAGTCTTATTGAGTATAATAAATCTTCAAGCAGACTTTCAAGTGGAATATTGTTAATGTATTAAAATGGAAAAATTTTGCTTTATTAAGTTTATCATTAATAATGAAAAGTCTTTTAAAAGATTGTGCGATTTGTTTAATTATATCAAAATCTTAAAAGATGAGAATTTACAAATAGAAGATTTATACACAGATAAAAGTATATATAATTTTTACAGCAAAAAAGAATTAGAATATTTCTCAAGCAAAGATTGTTGGGAGTTTGATGATATTTTTGACTGCATAGGAAATGGAGAATACTATTTTCACTCCATAGAAAAAATAGAGGAAAATATCGCCAAATTGTATTTTTACCCCATTTCTTTTCCTTATGGTGGAGTTGAACCTATAATCGAGTTTATAAAATCATTTCAAATGAAAATTCTTACAATTGATTGTGGTTATATGGAAGAATTTGAATATTAAAAGCCTTTTTAGACTTTTAATATTTTAAATTAAGAAAAATGCTATAACACTACCCAAGATAAGCAAAGAGCCATTAAAGCATAAAAAGGTTGGTATACAAGTATCTTTTATATGATCACCTTGCTTATCTGCATTAAGCCCTACACTCACTCCCAAAGTCGTTTCACTAGCAGGTGATCCTGCATCGCCCAAAGCTCCAGCAACACCGATGATAAAAATAATCGCAGCAGGTGAAAAACCAAGTTCTATACATATAGGACAAAATAAGGCAGCGATGATAGGAATAGTACCAAAAGAACTGCCTATACCTATAGTGATTAAAAGACCTATAGCTAGCATAATAAAAATAGCTAAAAAGTGACTTTGCTCCATAAAAGGCACGCTTGTTTTTACAAGCTCAGCTATACCTCCACTTTGTTTTAAAACCTCTCCATATCCTGAAGCAACAAGCATTACAAAAGCTATATAACCCATGATTTTAAGCCCATCATCAAAAACTAAATTAACTTTGTTATACTCTACTCCACCCAAAATTACCATCAAAACAAAACCTAAAAGCCCTGATAAAGGTAAATTGTGCGTCAAAATTTGCAAAATCAAAGTCAATCCAAGGCCAGCTAAAACTCCCCATTCTTTTTTACTCATTTTTAGATTTTCAAAATCCATTTTGGCAATTTGTTCTTCTTGATATTCTCTTGGCTTAGCATAAAATACAAATACAGCCAAAAATAAACCAACTAACATACAAATAGCCGCAAAAGCCATAGTTTGAGAAACTTCTCCTAGGCTAATTTGCACCCCATTTGAATTTAAATTATCCACAAGCAAAGTTTGAAAAATAAGCCCAAAACCTAAAGGCACCACCATATAAGGTGTGGTAAGTCCAAAAGTTAATGCACAAGCTATGGCTCTACGATCTATTTTTAATTTATTAAAAAGTTTCAACAAAGGTGGAATTAATAAAGGCACAAAAGCTACATGGATAGGGATTAAATTTTGCGAAAAACAAGCAATAAGTGCTAAAGAAAGTATAAGTAAGTATTTTTTATGTGAAATATAATGCGAAACTATTTTAATCAAATATGCCGTTAGATTAGTTTTTGATATAGCAGCAGCCACCGCTCCAAGCAAAATATAACTTAGTGCTGTTTGCAAATTCCCTTGCATACCATCGATTAAAACCTTCATAGAATCCATCATAGCTTGTGGAAGTTGGGTAAAAAAATCCACTAAACTTAAATGCTCCATATGCATAAATTTAGACCAAATGCCTACAAAAAGCCCAGAAAGCAAAACACTAAGCAAAACATTAAACCTAAAAAAACACAAAAGCGTCATTAACAAAACACCTATAAATACCGGATTAATTAAAAGCATTACATTCCTTAAATCAAAATAATTGCACATTTTAAATAATTTTCTTTAAAATACTATTTAAGTTTAAAAAATTTAAGCAAAAATTGCAAAATAAAAGCATAAAATGATAGTTTTTACTTTAAAAAAGGATACAAATGAGAAGTGATGCAATCAAAAAAGGACACTTAAAAGCACCAAATCGCTCTTTACTTAGAGCATGTGGCTTAGATGATGAAGATTTTAATAAGCCTTTTATAGGTGTAGCAAATAGCTATATAGATATCATCCCAGGACATTTTTTCTTAAATGAATATGCAAAAATCATTAAAGATGAAATCCGAAAAAATGGCTGTATTCCTTTTGAATTTAACACCATAGGTGTTGATGATGGTATAGCTATGGGGCATGATGGTATGCTTTATTCTTTACCAAGTCGTGAAATCATCGCAAACTCTATTGAAACAGTGATGAATGCACACCAACTTGATGCGCTAATTTGTATCCCAAATTGTGATAAAATCACTCCAGGTATGCTTATGGGGGCTTTAAGAGTAAATGTACCAACTATTTTTGTAAGCGGTGGACCTATGAGAGCAGGCGTAAATAAACATGGAGAAAAAATCAGCCTAAGTTCTGTTTTTGAAGCAGTAGGGGCATATGAAGCTAAAAAAATTAATGAAGATGATTTAAAAGATATAGAATGCAAAGCCTGTCCTAGCGGTGGATCTTGCTCGGGTATGTTTACTGCAAATTCTATGAATACTTTATGCGAGGCTATGGGTATTGCACTTGAAGGAAATGGAACTATTTTAGCACTTAGCAAAGAAAGAGAAGAGCTTTTAAGAAAAGCTGCGCGTAGAATTTGCGAGATTGCTCTTGATGAGCGTTTTAAAATTCGCAATATCATCACTAAAAAATCCATTAATAACGCCTTGGTTGTTGATATGGCTATGGGTGGAAGCTCAAATACTATCTTGCATATGCTTGCCATTGCTTATGAAGCAGGTGTAAATTTGGATATAAAAGAACTCAATCACATCAGTGCCAATGTAGCTCATATAGCTAAAATCGCTCCATCTTTAAATACAGTTTATATGGAAGATATACACAAAGCGGGTGGTGTAAGTGCAGTAATAACTGAAATAGCTAAAAAGCCAGGCCATATTTTAGAACTTGACACTCTAGATATTAGTGGAAAAACTTTAAAAGAACGCATTGAAAATGCTAGCATTAAAGATGAAAACATTATAAGAAAAATAAATAATGCCTACTCAAATGTAGGTGGGCTTGCTATACTTTTTGGAAATTTAGCTGAGCAAGGCTGTGTGATAAAAACAGCAGGTATTATGGGCGAGCGTAAATTCAAAGGAAAAGCGGTTTGTTTTAACTCTCAAGAAGAAGCCATTAAAGGCATTATAAAAGGTAAAGTTAAAGAAGGCGATGTGTGCGTGATACGCTATGAAGGACCAAAAGGCGGACCTGGCATGCAAGAAATGCTTAGTCCGACTTCATTACTCACAGGCATGGGGCTTGGTGCTAAAGTTGCACTTATAACAGATGGTCGTTTTAGCGGAGCTACAAGAGGACTTAGCATAGGCCATATTTCTCCTGAGGCTGCAGAAGGTGGACTTATAGCGCTTTTAAAAGATGGTGATGAGATAGAAATTGATGTAGATACTTACAGCATTAATGCAAATTTAACTCAAGATGAAATTGCTAAACGCAAAGCAAATTTTAAAATGCCTTATAAGCAAATAAATTCAAGATGGCTTAAAATGTATCAAAAGCTTGTTAGTAATGCTAGCAAAGGCGGGGTTTTAGACTTAGAATAATTTTCTTAATTTCTTAAAGAAATTAAGAAATATCTTTTTAAATGTAAAACAAAATATGAAAAATTATGTTAAAGTGGCCGGGAGAAAGGGATTCGAACCCCTGGAGGTGTGACCCTCAACGGTTTTCAAGACCGCCGCTTTCGACCACTCAGCCATCTCCCGTAAAAAGAATAAAAATATCAAGTATTAACATCGCATTGGAGGCGACATCCGGATTCGAACCGGAGATCAAGGCTTTGCAGGCCCATGCCTTACCGCTTGGCTATGTCGCCTTGAGTTACCAAAAAGTGGTGCCCGAGGCCGGACTTGAACCGGCACGGAAGAAAAATTCCGAGGGATTTTAAGTCCCTTGTGTCTACCAATTCCACCACCCGGGCGGGTGATAATGGAGCGGGAAACGAGATTCGAACTCGCGACCCCAACCTTGGCAAGGTTGTGCTCTACCCCTGAGCTATTCCCGCATTTTAAAATTGAAATTATACTTAACAAAACTTAAATTTTTATAAATTTATAATAATTAAAATTATCGTATATAGACTATACTATACGGTATAATAAAAATTAAAAAATTATTTATTATAGATATACTATAATTTAACAAAAATTATTTTAAAAAAAGGATAGAAATATGTTTAATTTTCGAAGCTTATCAAGTAAACTTACTTTTATAGTTGGATTGCTTATAATTGCTATTTTGATTACAGTTAATATTATTAGCTATTACCAATCAAAAAATTCAACAAGTCAGTATCTTGAAGAAATTCAAGTGAAAACAATGTTTGACGTTAACAAAGCATATGAAATTTATGGGACAAGCAAAAGAACTGCTATTGATTCGATAGTAAAATTTATGGAGAAAAATCCACATCCAGATATTAATGAGTTGTTTGATATTCTAGAAACCATTAGATACTCTGCTGGATATGATGTAACTTATATAGGTTTTGAAGAAGATGGAAAACTATACCAATCTAATAAAATCATAAGAAGTCCAGAACAAACTGGTTTTGATGCAAGAACAAGACCATGGTATCAAGAAGCAAAAGCAACAGGAACACTTATAGTTTCTGATCCTTATAAAAGTATTGAAGATGGTTCCATAACAATTTCCTACACAGCACCAATATATGTAAATGGTAAACTTTTGGCTGTAATTGGCGGAGATTACAATCTTCATACTTTTTCTAAAGATGTGCTTATATTAGGTCATTCTCAAAGTTCATATGCGGCAGTTTATGATAAAGAAGGTCAAATTATTTTTCACGAAAATAAAGATTTAATGCTTACTAAAACTGACTTAAGTATTAATATAGCAAATGCTATTAAAGCAGAGCCTGATTTAATTGATCCAAGTAAAGAAGATTCTTTATTTTATGCTAAAGATGGTAATGACAAAACCCAAGTAGTAACTTGTGTCCAAACTTTAAATCCAAAATACATTGTATGTTCTATTACAGATGAATCTGTATATACCGATGCAGTTAATGAAGTTTTATTCCAACAAGTTATTATTGCATTTATAGCCATAATCATAGCATTAATATTAGTAAGATTTGCTATTATAAAAAATTTAAAACCTATTATGATTATTACTGCAGGCCTCAACTCCTTCTTTGACTTCATCAATCATAAAACCAAAGACTCCGCTATGATAGATGTTAAAACAAATGATGAGCTTGGTGCTATGGCAAAAACTATCAACGAAAACATT
>NZ_JAKMRM010000021.1:0-11560 GCF_025772105.1 Campylobacter sp. IFREMER_LSEM_CL1846
ATCTGCTCATTTTCCTCTTTAAAAGTATATATTAAATCATCACACTTATATGAGATTTCTTTTTTACAAGTTTTGTCTTTTAAAGGCTCTTGTAGAATTTGTGGTAAGTGTTTTTTAATAAGTAATTTCATAGGTATACCCATACCATGAGTTAGATTTTTAATAAACTTACCATCTATTTGTTTTTCATCTATAACTTTTATAAATTCAACATCAAGTCCATGTTCTTTTAAAATATTAACATATTCTTCTTTTTCTTCTAAAGGAACATATTCATCAAATTTAGAATGATAAGCAATATATTTTGGATTTGGATATTTTGCTTGTATATTTAGATGATCTTTATTTAGTGTTTCTCTAATGAGTTTTCTAGCAGGTGAAAAATAATAAGGGGATTGTTTGTTTGTAGTCCATAGTGTTTTTTCAGAAGCACAAAGTCTAATATTATTAAAATAGTGAAAAGTTCCGAAACAAAAATACTGAGTAAAATCAACTTCTTTTCCAAAACCTATATATCTCCAAGCATCTCCATCAAGCGTCACATGAGAAGAATTATCAATAATTGCATCTATAGTCCACGGAGCTATCTTTGCAGATAATATACCCATATAAGCACCATGTGAAACCCCTACTACAATGGTTTTTAAATCTTTATTTTTAAAAATATTCGCTTTTACATAAAGCAAAGTATTTATCATATCAATTGTTTGCATAATACCATAATTTTGATATTCATCATTTGTAAGTTTTAAGCTCACACTTAAATCCAAATAATAATCTCTATCAAAATCCCAAGCGTCTTTCTTTTTTTGAATTTCTTTATTAAGATATTCCATAGCAGGATGAAATTCTTCAAAAGTATTAAGTTTTGATATATCATAAGGAATTTCTATGTCAATGGCTTTTAAGCTTGCATCAAAAATAAGTTTATCAATATCATCTAAATACCATTGTGCTCCAGTTTGAGGACGATTACCTATACCATGATAATTTACACTCAAAACTGCTACATTATATTTTGATGCAAAATACTCCATATTAAATTTTAAAACAGGATCTCTTATATCAGCACCAAGTCCTTGAATGATACACATTATAGCTTGAATTTCTTTTGTATCATCATATATAAGTTGAAATTCTAATTTACTTTCTCTTTTTATATTTAATTCCACATCATCACAAGAGTCTATAAAATAAGTTTGATTTATGAGCATGTTAAGCCTTTTAAAATAAAAATTCAATTATACTTACTTTTTTATAAATTTAAAGAGAAATCATGAAAAATCTTTGTATTATCCCTGCACGCGGTGGTTCTAAGCGTATTCCTAGAAAAAATATTATTGATTTTTTGGGAAAACCATTGATTGCTTATAGCATAGAAAGTGCTTTAAATTCAGGTATTTTTGATGATGTAATTATTTCAAGTGATGATTATGAGATCATAGAAGTGGCTTTAAAGTATGGTGCTAAGGCTCCTTTTGTGCGTAAAAAAGAACTAAGTGATGATTATGCAAGTTCAACCGCTGTAATCCAAGATACCATCATCACTCTAGAAAAACAAAGTAAAATCTATGAAAATGTGTGTTGCTTATACGCAACTGCTCCACTTATAGATGAGTTTATCTTAAAAGAAGCTTTTGAACAATTTAGTCAAGAAGAATGTAAATTTTTATTTTCAGCTTGCGAGTTTGAATATCCTATACAAAGAGGTTTTTACCTTGATGATCAAAATAAAGTTTATATGTTTGATGAGTCAAATTACGATAAACGCTCACAAGATCTTACTAAAGCTTACCATGATGGTGGTGCATTTTACTTTGGCAAAAAAGAAGCGTGGCTAGAAGAAGATTTTATGTTTAAATCTCATTCTAAAGCTTTTTTACTTCCAAGAAATAAAATTTGCGATATTGACACTTTTGAAGACTTAGAATTTGCTAAAATACTATATAGATTTCAACAATAGAAATTATAAATTCTATAGTCTTTAATTTTTAATTTCTATTTTATATAATATAAGCTTTTTCTTTTTAAATTTAAAGTATAATAAAGTAATTTTAGTTATATAATGAGGAAATATTATGCTACAAAAAAACATCAAAAGCATAAAAACAAAATTAAGTGAAACTTTATCAGCTATTAAAAAATCAAAATACAAGATTATTCAAGGTAATGATAGCTTAGATATAAATTTTTTAAATACTCAAGATAATACTCTAATTTATAAAAACCCTTTAGATGAATTAAATGCTATGTTAAAAATTTATAATGAAAAATATCGTCTATATCCTGTATTATATTTTTATGGGTTTGGAAATGGAATTTTATATAAAGCTCTTTTGCAAAATCCCCATCATAAGATTATTATTGTTTTTGAAAAAGACTTAGAAATTATCCATAGTGCTTTTAGTGTGATGGATTTTAGCAAAGAGTTACAAGAAGCTAGATTGGTAATAGCTGATACAAATTTATTAAAAATTACTGATTATGAATTAATATGCAAACAACAACCAATGTTAAATTTTGCAAGAACATATTTTTTAGAACTACATTCTGATTATTACGAAAGATATCATAATGATGTATTAATAGTTAATAATAATATGCTTGAACATCTAAAAAAAAACATATTAAGATACGGCAACTTACCTTTTGATGCACTTCAAGGCATAGAACAATTTACCTATAATCTTCCCAAAATGTTAACTCATCCAAATTACAAAGAGCTTTTACAAAAAAGAAAAAATCTAAGTGATACAGCAATCATTGTTTCAACTGGACCAAGTCTTTCTAAACAACTTCCGTTGTTAAAACAATACGCTAGTAAAGCCACTATTTTTTGCACAGATAGTGCTTACCCTATCTTAGCTAAACATAACATTAAACCTGATTATGTTATTTCTTTAGAAAGAGTAAAGCTGACTAGTAAATTTTTTAATAACAATTTTGGCAATTTTGATAAAGATATAATATTTATTCTTAAATCATATACACACCCCGATACAATAAAATATTTAGATAATAATAATAGAAATTATTTATTAGTTTCTTCAACAGGTGCTAGTTTTATTTATTTTATACAATTACATTCCTATGGTTATCTTGTAACCGGATGGAGTGTTGCAAACATGGCTTCCAATTTGGCATTTAATCTTGGACATAAAAACATTATTTTAATTGGACAGGATCTAGCTTATAGCAACACTGGACATTCACACTCAAGTGGTCATATTTACCCTATAAACAATAAAATTTATAAACAAGATTATGGCAAATATGAATGCAAAGCTTATGGTGGCAAAGGTAAAGTTCAAAGCTCTTTTGTTTGGAACTTATTCCGCCAAAATTTCGAAAGTGATATTGTCCGTTTCAATCAATACAATGTTATTGTGTATAATTGTACTGAAGGTGGTGCCAGAATTGCAGGAGCCATAGAAAAACCTTTTAAGCAAATATGTGAAAAATTATTAACAAAAGAATTAAAAAAGCCTTTTACCTCATTAGAAAATCCAACTTTAAACAAGCAAAATGAATTAATGCTTAAAGCACATACTAAAATCAAAAAAAGTATTTTGCATTGTCAAAATTTAAATAAAATTTTTAAAGAACAACTAACAAATTTAAAACAATCTTATCAAAATATCCAAACTCAAGAAGATCTAAATATTATAGTAAAATACATAGATGAAATTAAATCAAGTATTGAAAATAAAAGCAATATACAAGAATTATATGAAATTTTATATCCCCTACTCATGCAATTTGAGTTTAATCTTGCGAAAATTTATGTTTTAAATCCTATAAATGAAGATGATACACATAATAAATCTTTACTATGGATAAAAGAACATATTGACTGGCTTGAATTAATTATAGCCCATATTGATACTCATGAACAAATTTTACACAAAAATATACTTCCACTGCAAGAAACCATTATACAAAGAGGATATGGACATAAAATCAAATGAAAGTTCTTTTTAGAAGCGATAGTTCTAGCACCATAGGACACGGACATATCAAAAGAGATCTTTTGTTAGCTAAGCAATATCATGATGTATCTTTTGCATGTTTAGCTCTAGAAGGTTCTTTGATAGATGAAATTCCTTATCCTGTATATGAGCTAACAAGTGCTAGTGTATATGAGCTAATCAATCTCATCAAAAAAGAAAAATTTGATCTTTTGATTATTGATCATTATGAAATTACTGCAGATGATGAAAAACTCATCAAGCTAGAAACAGGGGTTAAAATTCTAAGTTTTGATGATGAGATAAAAGAACATTTTTGTGACATTTTACTAAATGTTAATGCTTATGCTAAAGAAAGTGATTATGAGAATTTAGTGCCAAAATATTGTGAATTAAGATGTGGCTTTTCCTATGCTCTAATACGCGATGAGTTTTATGAAGAAAGCAAGATAAAAAGAGAAAAAATTTATGATTATTTTATCTGTATAGGAGGAAGTGATCCAAAAAATATTTCCTTTGATATAGCAAACAAACTTAACAAAAACAAAACTATCATCATAGCTACTACAAAAGCAAATTCTCATCTAAACTCACTTCGAAAATTAAGCCAAAAAAACCCTAATATACAAATTCTCATTGACCAATCTAATCTTGCAAGATTGATGAATGAAAGCAAAAAACTCATCATTAGCGCAAGTTCATTGGTAAATGAAGCTTTAATTTTAAAAGCAAATTTTAAAGCCATAGCTTATGCTAAAAATCAAGAAAAACTTGCAACATGGCTTGCTAAAAAAGGCTATGAAGTGGAGAATTTTATATGATAATTTTAAAAGATTTTATCCATTTGACTCAAGAAGAAATTAAGCTTGTTTTAAAATGGCGTAACGATGAAAGCATTGCTAAATTTATGAAAACGCAAAATATTAGCCTAGAAGTGCATTTAAACTTTTTATCTAGCTTAAAAACAAACGCAACTAAAAAATATTTTTTAGTATATGATGATAAAAATATCATAGGCGTGATTGATTTTATCAATATTACTAAACTTTCTTGTGAATTTGGGCTTTATGGTATAAAAAAAGGCGTAGGTGAGCTTTTAATGCAAGAAGTTAAAAACTATGCTTTCAATGTTTTAAAAGTTCAAACTTTAAACGCATGTGTTTTCAAAGAAAATACAAAAGCTTTGAATTTATATTTAAAACATGGTTTTGAAGTTATTAAAGAAGATAATAATTTTTATTTTGTAAATTTGTCTTTTGCATACATGGGGGGGGGGTAACAACTTAAATATATTTAATCAAATATATGGAGTTGCAGTTTGAATATAATCATAGCAACTCTTAGAGAGCACAATATTAATAATTTTTATAAACTAAAAGAATTATATAAAACATATACTTTTTACCTCATAACAAAAAAAGACGATCTTACTTTAGAAAAAATAACAAAAATAAACCCAGATTATATATTCTTCCCGCATTGGTCTTTCTATATACCTCAAGAAATTTACAATAACTATCAATGTATTATTTTCCACCTTGGAAATTTACCATTTGGAAGAGGAGGTTCACCTTTACAAAATTTAATCATAAGAGGGGTATATAAAAGCAAAATTTGTGCTTTAAAAGCTTGTGATACATTAGATGGTGGAGAAATATATCTAAAACACAATATTAGTTTTAAAATTTCAAATGCACAACGAATTTATGAAAAAATCTCAAAAATCATATTCTTTAAACTAATACCAAGAATTTTACATACAAAAATCAACCCTCGCATACAAAAAGGGAAAGTAGTAATTTTCAAAAGAAGAACAAAAGAACAAAGTAATATCAATACACTCGAAAATCCAAATTTGATAAAAATATATGATTTTATACGCATGCTTGATGCCATTGATTATCCAAAAGCTTTTTTGGAATTTGAAAATATAAAAATGGTTTTTCAAAACGCAAAAAAACACAATAATAAAATAAAAGCAGAGGTAATATTTTATGAAAAATAACAAAATTTTAATTATAGCAGCTCACCCAGATGATGAAGTTTTAGGATGCTTTGGAACTATAGCAAAATATATTCAACAAGGATATGAAGCTTATACTTTAATACTTGGAGAAGGTAAAACAAGCAGAGAGATAAATAGTGAAAATGAACAAGAAATTTTAGAAGATGAGTTATTTAAAGCAAATAATCTTTTAGGCATTAAAAAAGTTTTTAGAAAGTTTTTTCCTGATAATGCTTTTGATAAAATACCATTATTAGAAATAGTCAAGAGTATAGAAGAAGTTAAAAATGAAATTAAACCAAATATAATTTTCACACATTATGAAAAAGATCTCAATATAGACCATCAAATTACATACAAAGCAACAATTACCGCTACAAGATCTCTACAAGAAGAAAGTGTTAAAGAAATTTATAGTTTTGAAATTCTTTCGAGTACAGAATGGAACTATCCATTAAGCTTTCAACCTAATGTATTTTTTGATATTAGTGAGACGCTTGATTTGAAGCTAAAAGCTATGTCTTTTTATCAATCAGAACTAAGAAATTATCCCCATCCAAGAAGTTTAGAGGGGATAAAAATAAATGCACAATACCAAGGAATGAGAGTTGGTCTTCAATATGCTGAAGTGTTTAAAAGTATAAAGGTTATAAAGTGATTTTTTATAAAAATTTTACTAATCTTACAAAAGAAGAAAAAAAGGAAATTTTTTATATAAGAAATTCTCCAAATATCTCTAAATTTATGAAAACAAAAAATATAAATTATAAAAATCACTTAATATTTTTAAAAGAACTAAACAAAAACAAAAATAAAAAATATTTTTTGTTGATAAAAAATAACGAGAAACTGGGAGTAATATATTTTAATAATATCATAAAAATATCCTGTGAATTTGGGCTTTATGGTATAAAAAAAGGCGTAGGTGAGCTTTTAATGCAAGAAGTTAAAAACTATGCTTTCAATGTTTTAAAAGTTCAAACTTTAAACGCATGTGTTTTCAAAGAAAATACAAAAGCTTTGAATTTATATTTAAAACATGGTTTTGAAGTTATTAAAGAAGATAATAATTTTTATTTTGTAAATTTAAACAATCCTCACGGGGATATCATTTTTTAAAAGCTCATTTTTAACATCATTTGGAGTATATTGACTAAAATGAAATATATAAGCACCAGCCAATGCATTCGCACCAAGTTGTATAGCTTTTACCCCATCTTGAGGCTTAGAAAGTCCTCCATTGATAATGAGTGGAATTTTTAATTTACCTTTGAAATACTCTAGTAATTCCCAATCATACCCCAAAGAACTTCCTTCTTTATCAACACTTGTTAAAAGTATCTCCCCTGCTCCTAAAGATTCGTATTTTAATGCAAGTTCTAGCGGATCAATATCTAAAATTTCATTATTAAAAACTTTAAATTTATTTTTGTCTTTTTTAACATCAATCGAGCATACTACGCAAGAACTTCCAAAAGTATTTGCTGCCTTTTTAATAAAATCTGGATTTTGCAAAGCCATAGAATTAATACTAATTTTATCAGCACCTATATCTAACACTTTTCTAATATCTTCTAAAGTTCTAATCCCACCTCCAATGGTTAAAGGCATAAAACACTCATTAGCTATATCTTCTAAGCTTTCAAAATCTATAACACTATTTTTATTGATATCCAAAACTATAAGCTCATCAACATTTCTAGCATTATATATCCTAGCTGTGCTTATTACATGCCCTATAGTCCTAAAAGAAGAAAAATTGATACTTTTTACAAGCTGATGATCTTTTAATAACACGCAAGGTATAATTCTTGTTTTAAGCATACTAGGCCTTTAAATTTGCAAAATTTTCCAAAAGTTTCAAACCTACATTTTGGCTTTTTTCAGGGTGAAATTGCACAGCAAAAATATTATCTTTTTCAAAACTTGCACAAAAAGGTTTTTCATACTCACAAAAAGAAGTTTCCACACTTTCTAAACACTCTACATAATAAGAATGCACAAAATAAAAATCACTTTTTTCTAAAATTCCATCAAATAGCTTGCTTTTTTTATCACTAAATTGTAAATCATCCCAACCACTATGCAATAATTTTTCTTTACTTAAATCAAATTTCAAAACCTTTGCTTTTATAAAATCAAGCCCTTCGCACTCTCCGCCCTCATATCCCTTACTAGCAAAAAGTTGCATACCAAGACAAATCCCCAAAATAGGCTTTTTATCTTTTAAAACACATTCTTTTAAAAGCTCATCTAGTGCAAGTTTTTTTAAATTTTCCATACCTTGTTTAAAAGATCCAACGCCTGGTAAAACTAATTTAGAGGCATTTTTTATATCTTCTTTTTTAGAACTTATAATCACTTCTTGATTAAGTTTTTCAAAAGCTTTCAAAACAGATTTAAAATTTCCAAGATGATAATCAACAATACAAATCATTTCAAAACAAACTCATCTTTTTTTATCAATGATCCATCACTATCTCTTAAAAATTTACCATTTTCATCGCGTTTAAATATCTTTTTATTAGTATAAGAATCGACAATTTTTTCAAATTCTTTTTCACTAAAACCACTAAATTCCAAATACTTTTTAATAGCCTTTTTAGGTGGCTTTCCATCATATTTATTTACAAGTCTCACGCCCTCTTCACGGCTAATATAGCCAAGTCTTATATCCAAGCACGCATTATCCGTAGCTCTTCCAAAACCATATTTGCAGTATTTTAAATAATCATGCACGTGATTTGAATAACAATCTAAATTTTCAAAATTCTCATAAGTAGTTTCAACTGGTTTTGTACTAGTTTTAAAGCCATTTTCTTTAGATATTTTTAAATTATACTTATAATCCCATTTAAAATAATATCCCAAAAATAACCCTGTAACTCCTACTCTTTGAAGCTCTTCATCACTTGGATAAGTATAAAAATATAAATCCTTTTCTCTAATACCATCAACACCAATCATATCAGAAATTCTATTACCCAAAAGTCCGCCAAATTCTTCAAGCCACTCTCTACCTAAAGTGTTTTTTTCTTTAGAGCTAGCTGGCCCACCATACTCAATCTGCGGACTTTCCCCCCAAATAATCAAAGGAATACCAAAAGCAACAGCTACTTTTGGAACACATGTAAAAATCCCCAAATGGTTTTGCCATTCATTATCACCCGTTCTTATAAAAGCTTCGCGGGCCAATTTTTTATACACCAAAGGATTTCTTTTGATATGGATTAAATCAACACCAAGATTGTTTAAATTTTTTAAATTTTTTTTACCTATTTTAGTAGGAATACTTGGTTCAAAACAAACACACAAAGGATTAAGTCCAAGTTCAAGACATTTTAAAACTTGAAAGGTAGAATCCTTACCACCACTTACTCCTATCACACAATCATACACAGGATGTTTTTTATATTTTTTCACGAGTTCTAGAAATTCTTTTTCACGCTCTTGCCAATTTATCTCATGATTTTTAGCTTCTTGCGAGCAACACGCATCACAAATTCCCTCATCATTAAAATGCAAATCAGGTTTAGTATCTGGCATAACGCATTTTTTACAAAATTTCATATTAACTCCAAAAAATCTTTATAGTCATCATAAATCGACTATGATTATATTTTCTAAAGATAAATAAATTTTATTTTGTTACAATATTTTTTATTTAAAGGTTTATAAATTATGGATTTAACTTTACTTCCTTATATGATTATAGGAATTTTTTCAGGTATGGCTTCAGGGGTTTTTGGCATAGGTGGTGGTATGATTATCGTTCCTTTCATGCTTACTTTAGGACTTAGCTCTCATCATGCTGTTGCAATTTCTGTTGTACAAATGATTTTTGCTTCTATTTTTGGCTCCTATTTAAACTATAAAAAGAAAAATTTAATCTTAAAAGATGGACTTATCATAGGCTTTGGAGGCTTTTTAGGTGCGATGTTTAGCGGGCTTTTACTCTCATATTTTTCAGATATAACCTTAACAAGTATTTTTCTATGCGTGAGTATTGTATTCTTTTTAAAATTTGCTTTTAATCAAAAAAGCACCATTGGAAACATTAACCACTCTAATATCTTAAAAAATTCTATTTTGCTAATTTGTGGCGTATTTACAGGAATTTTTGCTATATCTTTAGGAATTGGTGGTGGGCTTTTAATTACCCCTATTTTAGCTTATTTTTTAGGCTATGATACTAAAAAAGTAGTGCCACTTAGTTTATTTTTTGTAATATTTGCTTCAATTTCAGGAATTAGTTCTTTTGTGTATAATGATATCATTGATAAAGAAGTGTTACAAAATGGAAGCTTAGTAGGATTTAGCTCTATGCTAGGAGTTTATCTTGGTATAAAAATCATGGAAAAAATCAATCTTAAATCCCACCGCATAGCACTTTTAGGTATTTACACCCTTTCTATAACTATGACCATTATAAGCTTGATTAAAAAGCTAAATTTATTTTAATCTATCGGCAAATTTTTGTCTATTGGAAGTATAAACAAAGCTTAAAACCTCTGCCACTGCTTTAAAAAGCTCTGGTGGAATAAGATCATTTACCTCGCAAGCTTTATAAAGTTCTCTAGCTAAAGGAGGATTTTCATAAATCATAACATTGTATTCATATGCCATATCTTTAATACGCAAAGCTAAAAAATCCACTCCTTTAGCTAAAACTTTTGGTGCAGCTTCTTTGGAACTATCATAACGCAAAGCAACCGCATAGTGGGTAGGGTTAGTAATCACAACATCAGCACTAGCAACGTCTTGCACCATTCTACGCCTTGCTGCTTCCATTTGCAAACGACGAATTCTTCCTTTTACTAAAGGGTCTCCCTCGCTTTGTTTAAATTCATCTTTAACTTCTTGCTTACTCATGCGTAAGTTTTTAAAGTATTGATACCTTACCAAAAGTACATCTAAAAGCCCTATAATCAAAAAAGCTATGATAACAATAGCTGCAAGTATAATAGCTTTATCCCTAAGCCATAAAAGTTGTGGATAAATCGTATAAAGTTCTACTCTAGGAAGTTCTTTCATAAATTGCAATAAAAAAACAAAAGCTATACCAAATACAACACCGACTTTAAGTATAATTTTCAAAGCTTCAATAATCTTTTTTAAAGAAAAAAGATTTTTAAGCCCGTTAATAGGATTAATTTTATTAAAATTTGGAGTAATGGGCTTAGTAGTAAAAATAAAACCAAACTGCATTAGATTTCCAAGCACACCCGCTACCATAATTACTAAAGTAATGGGCAATACCATAATAAACATCTCTATCATAGTTTTTATAATGATTTTTTGTAAAATCTTTAAATCAATTTCAATGCCTATAAAACTTTGATAAAAACGATATAAACCGCTAATTCTCTCACCTATAAAAGGCATCATAAACAACACCACAACCACAGCTATAATAAGTACAGCCACAGCAGATGCATCTTGGCTTTTTGGGACATTTCCTTCTTGTCGCGCATCTTCTATTTTCTTGGATGTGGGTTCTTCTGTTTTCTCTTGATCATCAGCAGCCATAAAAAAACCTTTAAAAAATTTAAAGCAAGATTATAGCATTTTATCAAGTATCTGCTAA
>NZ_JAKMRM010000022.1:0-5996 GCF_025772105.1 Campylobacter sp. IFREMER_LSEM_CL1846
ATTACTTGATGTGCAAAAATTAAACTAAAAGATGCAAGAAAGGAAAGAAATGAAAAATTTTTTTAACTCATTACAAGATAAAGAATTTATTTTTGCGCCACAATGCTATAAAACATGCAATGGCGGATGCTGTCATAATATTCATGCACAATATTTTAAATTTAATAAATCTAGTGCGGTGATATTACCTATGCTTGAAGTTGAATATCTTTCGCTAAAGCAAGCCGGTAATACATATTTAGAAAATGGAAAAGTCAATACCTTTACTTTAAAAAATGGAAAAAAAATCAATGCTTATTTTGCAAAATGTGATTTAAATGGACTTTGTAATCCTCATAGTCTTAGACCTTTGATATGCAAGCTTTATCCTTATTATCCTCAGGTTGATTATGATGGAAATTTTTTAGGGGTTAAACCTTGTGCGTTATTTGATATTTTTTATAAAGATGCCCAAAAGCATTATTGTACTATAACCCATAGAAAAAATGATGAGTTTTTAAAGGAATTTGAGCAAAGCACACAGGTATTAAGAAAGGAACCTATAATGATATTTGTGTTTAAGGTGCTTGAAGTAGTAGAAGAAACTCTTAAGCAGTATACTTATGATCATTATGGAAAAGTAATTTATCTTGAAGAATTAACACATGAAGAAAAATTTGATTTTTTTGCTTTTCAAGAGATTAATTCTATGACTATGCAAGCATATAGAAATGAAAAATTTATTGACAAAATTCAAGATATATATGATAATTTAGAAATGCGATATCAAGAGCATTTTACAAAGTATTTTAATGATTAGAGAAAATTATGCTTAAAAATGAAACTTATTTCATAGACTCTTGTGATGATGTAGAATTAAATATAAAAAGAGAAAGTAAATTAGAATATAGAATTACTTATGATGATAGTAAGCAAATGAAAGCTATCGTTTTTATCATAGGAGCGTATGGTTCTAATGTTGATTTATCAATCATTGATTTTGACAGGCAATTTATAGCTAAAAAATTTGATGTAGTGGCTGTAAGTGTTTTATATCATTGTTTTAGCTGTAGAATAAATAGCAAGGATAAAAAATACAGTGCTACTTTTTCGTATGATGAAAGAGATGTAGCTTATTTCAAGGAGCAATTAAATAAACATGGTATTGCTTTTTCTGGCGAAATTAATCAAGAAAACATACAAAAACAAATTGTTTCTTTAGAATCTATGCTTGATTTTTATAGATTAAAAAATATGATAGGTGATGATTATGAGTTTCATTTAACTTCAACTTTGCTACCATCAAATAACGAATATCAAAATTATGGAATTATGGCAGCTATCGATCATATCAATGCTTTAAAAGATATAATGAAAAATTATCCTCAATTTAAATCTTTACCTAAAATTTACGGGGGGGGGGTCATACGGAGGTTATTTAGCGCTAATGTGTGCTAAAATAGCTCCTTGGTATGTTGATGGAGTTATAGATAATTCAGGCGAAGCAACATTAATTTTAGGTTGTATTATAGGAAAAGATTTAAATTTTCACGATATATATTATAACTATAAGAGTTTTCTTATAGGATGTTTTATAAAAACATATTGGAATTCTGATAAAAATTCTCCTTATTGTTTTAAAGATGAGTATTTTCTTGTTAGAACTTTATTGAATAAAGAACATTTAATTTTACAAGTGCAAAAAAATAAAAATATAGTTTATATAAGCTATCATAGCTCTAATGATTTATTAACTTCTTATAAAAATAAAATTTGTTTGATAGAGTTGTTAAAAGCCTTAAATTATGAAGTAGATTTTCATCTAATAGATGAAAAAGATATAGATGGTAAATTTATTAAAAATTTAGATCATGGGGGTGGAATAACAGTCAAAGCTTTATTTGGTAGGGAATTACCAAAAATGCTTGAAAAATTTAAGGATAAAAATTTTACCCTAAGAGAAGATAGTATAAGTTATCCTTGCAAGGATAAGGTTTTTACTTTTAAAGATAAAGGTAATAAATTTGTGCTTGAGATTATATAACTTCCTCAAGCATATTTTTAATCGTAGAAAAATCCTCAAAATTATCCGGAGTGATATATTTAGCATCTAAATTTTTTCCTATAAATTTTTCGATTTCAAGTATTAATTTCATCATATCAATACTATCAATAATATCATCATCCACTAAATTACGACTGCTTTCATTGATATCACTTCTGTTGATTGCATTAAACATTTTTTGAATATCTTCAAAGTTAATATTCACATCTAGCTCCTTATTTTTTAGTTATAATAATACTTAAAAAATGCAAATATAAGGCTTAACATGCTCATAAATCAAACTTATTTTATAGACTCTTGTGATGATGTAGAATTAAATATAAAAAGAGAAAGTAAATTAGAATATAGAATCACTTATGATGATAGTAAGCAAATGGAAGCTATTGTTTTTATCATAGGTGGATTTGGGGCAAATGCTAATATATCTTTTTTAGATTTTGATAGAGAATATCTTGCTAAAAAATTTAATATTATTGTTGTAAGTGTTTTTTATCATTGCTTTAGTGCTAGGCCTTCTATAGATGAGAAATATAATCCGATTTTTATGCCAAATGAAAAAGATTGGGAAAGTTTTTGTGAAATAGCAAAAATTTGCGATATGGAAATTTATGACCATGAAAAAAGCAATTTTAAAAATTGTATAAGAAAACTTGATGAAAGATCTAAACAAATAAAACATGAAGGAAGACTGAAAAAAGATTTTTTGATAAATCTTTCTTGTGATTTTGTATTGCCAAATAACGAATATCAAAATTATGGAATTATGGCAGCTATCGATCATATCAATGCTTTAAAAGATATAATGAAAAATTATCCTCAATTTAAATCTTTACCTAAAATTTACGGGGGGGGGTCATACGGAGGTTATTTAGCGCTAATGTGTGCTAAAATAGCTCCTTGGTATGTAGATGGAGTGATAGATAATTCAGGAGTAACATTGCCTCATTTGCCTCATTTGTTAGGTAGAGAAAGTGAGTGCGGTGAATTTGCTATTAGAGGTGATAATTATATTTTATTATGTTTTGTAAAAAAATACTGGACTAGAGATGAAAGCTCTCCGTATTTTTTAAGTGATGATAATTATATGATAAGGGTTCTTTTAAACTCAAAGCATCTAAGTTTGCAAAATGAAAAAAATCAAAATACAATATTTATCAGTTATCATAGCGCAAAAGATGAGGGAGCTCCAGTGGAACATAAGAGTAATTTTTATGAATTTTGCAAACAACTTGGATTTGATACAACTTTGCATATTGTTAAAGATGAGAATGATGTAGATGGTAGATATATAAAGAGCTTAGAGCATGGTTTGAGAATGACAGATAGGGCTTTATTTAAAAAAGAATTACCTATATTGCTTGAAAAACTAAAAAATAAAACATTTAATATGAGAGAAAATAGCATATCTTATCCTTGCAAAGATAAGATATTTACTTTTAAAGATTTTAAAGATCGATTTGAGCTTAAAATTACACGACTTTGATAAAACTTTGAAGTTTATCAAAATTTATTTTTAGGCTACATGCATTAAGGGTGATACCTGTTCCAAAGCTTCCAAGGAAAATTTGTTTACCCCCCCCCCAGTATATGAAGCTAATTCTAGAGGTAATTTATTTATAGTAGTGTTTCCATAGTTTTTAAGAATATTATCTTGGATAAAATTTAAATTTAGTCTCTCATATAGTTTTTGTTTTGAAAAATTATCAGAAGAGTGGATAAAAAATTCATCGAAACTAGTTTTTTCTAGATTGAAATGTTCAAAAAATTCTTGAAAAAATGTTGGATAGTTTTGCATAATAAAAGAAAAAGCTAGAGTGGTATTGGCTTGTATGTTTTTATTACTATTAATTTGAAATCCGCCATAGGGTAAAGTTTCTTCTACACATTGAGTAGAAAAAACTTTTTGAGAAAAACAGCTTTTTTCTTTAGAATTGGTATTTTTTTCTATTAAAATCGCACTTGCACTATCGCTATTATTTAAAAAGGTAATTTTATCTTTTTGAGCGTCAATCGCTTTACTTTTTACACTGGCGCATATTAAAATAGCTTTTTTTATGTTCTGTTGATTTAAAGCTAAAAACACTTGAAGCAAACTCTGTAAAAATCCAGGACAAAAACCTAACACATCTAAACATAAAGTATGATTGCTTAAATTTAAATTTTTGTGGATTAAACTAGTGCAAGCTGGTGCTAAATAATCTGGTGTAAAGCTTGTAAAAACAAGTAAATCAATTTCATCTTTTCTGATTATATTTTTTGAGAAAAGTTCTTTTAGTGCTTGTGTTGCTAAATCACTTGCGTATGTTGAATCATCACTTATAAAATGATTGAAAATTCCTGAGTTTTCTTGCAAAAGTTGATACTTTCTTTCATTTATATTGCAAAGCTTTAATTTATCTTCTTTGTGGAGTGGATTTTTAGGTAGAACAATACTAATAGCTTTAATAGAATGGTTGGTAATTTCTAAATTCATTATTACTCTCTTTTATTTTTTAGATATTTTATCATTTTTTATTTGTTATAATAAATTAAAAAAGGAAAAAAATGACAGCGTATATTAGTATAGGAACAACCAATAGTGGCAACCAAGAAAGACAAGGCTTTTTAATGCAAAATGAAAATAAACTTTTGCAACAAGGTTATATCTATCCAAAATCTCTTAGAATGGCAAATAGACATTGGGTTTTAGTCGATATAGTTTTAGAGCTTATAAAAAAAGATAAATTAAGTCAAAATCCATTGGACGATTTAGAAGATGTGCGTTTGATTAAGGCTATTGAGAATTTCAAAATAGAAGCCACAATACATAAAGATAAGAAATTTATATTTTCTGCAGAAGGGATAGTTTGGGATTTTTCTACTAAAAGGCATATAGAAATTCTTAAAAATGTTTTAAATGCTTTAGGATTTGATGAAATTTATGAAATTATTTACTTTAGAGATACTCTTGGATATTTAAATTCTCATTGTTCTCAAGATATTAAAAATAATATGGGGTTTTATAGTGCTGATTTTAAGCCTGATGAGCATCCTAGAAAATATATATTTGATTATAAGTGGATTTGTGAGAGCCATATAGAAGTATTTGGTGAAAAAAGTTTAATAGTGAGACTTTTGAAGGAAGAATATGTTGGCGGAACATTACTTAAAGATTTTGTATATCATTTAGGTTTAGAATGGGATGATGAATTTTCATTAAAGCAAAATAAAAATGAAAGTTTTAATCTTTTAGGTATGGAGCTTCAAGGAAGACTTATAAAAAAAGATTTGCATGGGCAAAACATAAATTCTTTACTTTATACGGCTAGAAAAATTTTTGAAGGTGCTAATGAGGATAGGTTGAAATTTAGAGTGCAAAAAGAAATAGCAAAAGCTTATGTTGATTATTATGCTCCTTCACTTGAGTGGGTTAGAGCTAAGTATTTTCCACACAGAAAAAGTTTATTTGAGCCGATTAGTTGGGATGAGTATGAAGAAAATCCAACCTTAACCCAAACCAAAGAAAGTGATTGGGATAAAATAGCTGATTTTATAGCAGAAATTATTGTGTCTAAAAATAAAATTATCCAGTCTTTAAAAAGTAATTAACGCAATGTTTTAACATTGCGTTAATTATATGCTTTTTCTAGCATATTTTTGATACTTTGAAAATCTTCAAAATTTTCAGGACTTATAAATTCAGCATTGAGACTTTTTCCATAGTGTTTTTCAATTTCAGCTACTAAAGCCATAATATCAATACTATCTATAATGTCTTCACTTACTAAATTTTGCATTGTTTCATCAATATCGGTTCTCTCTATGTTCATAAAAAACTTTTTAATATTTTGCATATTTATCCTTTTTTTGTTTAAAATAATAATGATTATTATATCTTATTAATATTGAATTTTATAAGAATTTGATAATATATTATCTTTATTAATTTGAGAAAGTTTTAAATGATTGCAAG
>NZ_JAKMRM010000023.1:0-5905 GCF_025772105.1 Campylobacter sp. IFREMER_LSEM_CL1846
TCCCAATTTTAATAAAACTTTAAGCTTTTACTGCTATAATTTCATTTCCTTTTCAAATAAAAGGGATTTAAAAAACTTAAGATTTTTATCTTAATTTTTAATATTTGTTCTTTAAATTATTAATATTGTTAATCAAATCTTATAGTCAATCTTTGAAATCTAAATAAGTGATCGATTGAGCCAGAGATTTACCTTAATAATGTAAATCTATCAATTAATAATTAAAGATTATTTTATTAATCTTTAAAATACTTTTTCTTTGAAGAAAAAGATTAAACTATCTATATTTTTTATGGAGAGTTTGATCCTGGCTCAGAGTGAACGCTGGCGGCGTGCCTAATACATGCAAGTCGAACGATGAAGCTTTTAGCTTGCTAGAAGTGGATTAGTGGCGCACGGGTGAGTAAGGTATAGTTAATCTGCCCTACACAAGAGGACAACAGTTGGAAACGACTGCTAATACTCTATACTCCTGCTTAACATAAGTTGAGTAGGGAAAGTTTTTCGGTGTAGGATGAGACTATATAGTATCAGCTAGTTGGTGAGGTAATGGCTCACCAAGGCTATGACGCTTAACTGGTCTGAGAGGATGATCAGTCACACTGGAACTGAGACACGGTCCAGACTCCTACGGGAGGCAGCAGTAGGGAATATTGCGCAATGGGGGAAACCCTGACGCAGCAACGCCGCGTGGAGGATGACACTTTTCGGAGCGTAAACTCCTTTTCTTAGGGAAGAATTCTGACGGTACCTAAGGAATAAGCACCGGCTAACTCCGTGCCAGCAGCCGCGGTAATACGGAGGGTGCAAGCGTTACTCGGAATCACTGGGCGTAAAGGGCGCGTAGGCGGATTATCAAGTCTCTTGTGAAATCCAACGGCTTAACCGTTGAACTGCTTGGGAAACTGGTAGTCTAGAGTGAGGGAGAGGCAGATGGAATTGGTGGTGTAGGGGTAAAATCCGTAGATATCACCAAGAATACCCATTGCGAAGGCGATCTGCTGGAACTTAACTGACGCTAAGGCGCGAAAGCGTGGGGAGCAAACAGGATTAGATACCCTGGTAGTCCACGCCCTAAACGATGTACACTAGTTGTTGGGGTGCTAGTCATCTCAGTAATGCAGCTAACGCATTAAGTGTACCGCCTGGGGAGTACGGTCGCAAGATTAAAACTCAAAGGAATAGACGGGGACCCGCACAAGCGGTGGAGCATGTGGTTTAATTCGAAGATACGCGAAGAACCTTACCTGGGCTTGATATCCTAAGAACCTCTTAGAGATAAGAGGGTGCTAGCTTGCTAGAACTTAGAGACAGGTGCTGCACGGCTGTCGTCAGCTCGTGTCGTGAGATGTTGGGTTAAGTCCCGCAACGAGCGCAACCCACGTATTTAGTTGCTAACGGTTTGGCCGAGCACTCTAAATAGACTGCCTTCGTAAGGAGGAGGAAGGTGTGGACGACGTCAAGTCATCATGGCCCTTATGCCCAGGGCGACACACGTGCTACAATGGCATATACAATGAGACGCAATACCGCGAGGTGGAGCAAATCTATAAAATATGTCCCAGTTCGGATTGTTCTCTGCAACTCGAGAGCATGAAGCCGGAATCGCTAGTAATCGTAGATCAGCCATGCTACGGTGAATACGTTCCCGGGTCTTGTACTCACCGCCCGTCACACCATGGGAGTTGATTTCACTCGAAGCCGGAATACTAAACTAGTTACCGTCCACAGTGGAATCAGCGACTGGGGTGAAGTCGTAACAAGGTAACCGTAGGAGAACCTGCGGTTGGATCACCTCCTTTCTAGAGTACAAACTGATAAGTCTCACAACTATCAGTTCATATATAGACTCAATCATCCTTGTTTAGATTTCAAAGATTGATGAAAAGCTAATTTTGGGGAATTAGCTCAGCTGGGAGAGCGCCTGCTTTGCACGCAGGAGGTCAGCGGTTCGATCCCGCTATTCTCCACCATTTATTAAGGGCCTATAGCTCAGCTGGTTAGAGTGCACCCCTGATAAGGGTGAGGTCACAAGTTCAAGTCTTGTTAGGCCCACCATAAAAAAGATTTGTTTATCAATCATATAATAAAGTTTTAAAACTTAAAGCAAGTATATAGCTAATATAAAGTAATAAGTAAAGTAAAATACTTTATTACTTATGTTTTTAAATTATTTAAACTCTTTATATATACTTCCTTTAGGTTTTAAGACCTAAGCTAAATAAATAATAGAATATTTTATATATTAGATTAGTTATTTAATGTTATTTGAATTATCATTGTTAAGAGTCACAAGCAAGTTTTAATAAAAACAATTTTACAGGACTTGTTAAAGGATAAAACCTAACTATCTTTTCTTTAGCTTTTAGTTAAAGACAAGTTTTAAACTCACAACTTAGTTAGACTAATATTTTTAGTTTTATTAAGTGTTTAAATGCTTTCCGTCTTAAGATAGTAAAGTATTATCATAAAAACTTTAACAAGGAAGTGATGCGTTTTAGAATGAATTTAAAAGGTAAGCTATTAAGAGCGAATGGTGGATGCCTTGGCTGGTAAAGGCGATGAAGGACGTACTAGACTGCGATAAGCTACGGGGAGCTGTCAAGAAGCTTTGATCCGTAGATTTCCGAATGGGGCAACCCAGTATATAGAGATATATACTACCATAATGGAGCGAACGTAGGGAATTGAAACATCTTAGTACCTACAGGAAAAGAAATCAATAGAGATTGCGTCAGTAGCGGCGAGCGAAAGCGCAAGAGGGCAAACCCAGTGCTTGCACTGGGGGTTGTAGGACTGCAATGTGCAATAGGTAAGGTTAGTAGAACACTCTGGAAAGTGTAGCCATAGAGGGTGATAGTCCCGTATACGAAAACCAAACCTTAGCTAGCAGTATCCTGAGTAGGGCGGGACACGAGGAATCCTGTCTGAAGCTGGGTCGACCACGATCCAACCCTAAATACTACTACCAGACCGATAGTGCACAAGTACCGTGAGGGAAAGGTGAAAAGAACTGAGGTGATCAGAGTGAAATAGAACCTGAAACCATTTGCTTACAATCATTCAGAGCACTATGTAGCAATACAGTGTGATGGACTGCCTTTTGCATAATGAGCCTGCGAGTTGTGGTGTCTGGCAAGGTTAAGCACACGCGAAGCCGTAGCGAAAGCGAGTCTGAATAGGGCGCTTAAGTCAGATGCTGCAGACCCGAAACGAAGTGATCTATCCATGAGCAAGTTGAAGCTAGTGTAAGAACTAGTGGAGGACTGAACCGATAGGCGTTGAAAAGCCCCCGGATGACTTGTGGATAGGGGTGAAAGGCCAATCAAACTTCGTGATAGCTGGTTCTCTCCGAAATATATTTAGGTATAGCGTTGTGTCGTAGTATAAGGGGGTAGAGCACTGAATGGGCTAGGGCATACACCAATGTACCAAACCCTATCAAACTCCGAATACCTTATATGTAATCACAGCAGTCAGGCGGCGAGTGATAAAATCCGTCGTCAAGAGGGAAACAACCCAGACTACCAGCTAAGGTCCCTAAATCTTACTTAAGTGGAAAACGATGTGAAGTTACTTAAACAACCAGGAGGTTGGCTTAGAAGCAGCCATCCTTTAAAGAAAGCGTAATAGCTCACTGGTCTAGTGATTTTGCGCGGAAAATATAACGGGGCTAAAGTAAGTACCGAAGCTGTAGACTTGATTTTATCAAGTGGTAGGAGAGCGTTCTATTTGCGCCGAAGGTATACCGGTAAGGAGTGCTGGAGCGAATAGAAGTGAGCATGCAGGCATGAGTAGCGATAATTAATGTGAGAATCATTAACGCCGTAAACCCAAGGTTTCCTACGCGATGCTCGTCATCGTAGGGTTAGTCGGGTCCTAAGTCGAGTCCGAAAGGGGTAGACGATGGCAAATTGGTTAATATTCCAATACCAACATTAGTGTGCGATGGAAGGACGCTTAGGGCTAAGCAAGCTAGCGGATGGAAGTGCTAGTCTAAGGTCGTAGGAGGTTATATAGGCAAATCCGTATAACAATACTCCGAGAACTGAAAGGCTCTTCAAAGTCTTCGGACAGCGAGGAGAATTGCTGATGCCGTCGAGCCAAGAAAAGTTTCTAAGTTTAGCTAATGTTGCCCGTACCGTAAACCGACACAGGTGGGTGGGATGAGTATTCTAAGGCGCGTGGAAGAACTCTCTTTAAGGAACTCTGCAAAATAGCACCGTATCTTCGGTATAAGGTGTGGTTCGCTTCGTATTAGGATTTACTCCGAAAGCGAAGAAACTTACAACAAAGAGTCCCTCCCGACTGTTTACCAAAAACACAGCACTCTGCTAACTCGTAAGAGGATGTATAGGGTGTGACGCCTGCCCGGTGCTCGAAGGTTAATTGATGGGGTTAGCATTAGCGAAGCTCTTGATCGAAGCCCGAGTAAACGGCGGCCGTAACTATAACGGTCCTAAGGTAGCGAAATTCCTTGTCGGTTAAATACCGACCTGCATGAATGGCGTAACGAGATGGGAGCTGTCTCAAAGAGGGATCCAGTGAAATTGTAGTGGAGGTGAAAATTCCTCCTACCCGCGGCAAGACGGAAAGACCCCGTGGACCTTTACTACAGCTTGACACTGCTATTTGGATAAGAATGTGCAGGATAGGTGGGAGGCTTTGAGTATATGACGCCAGTTGTATATGAGCCGTTGTTGAGATACCACTCTTTCTTATTTGGGTAGCTAACTAGCTTGAGTTATCCTCAAGTGGGACAATGTCTGGTGGGTAGTTTGACTGGGGCGGTCGCCTCCCAAATAATAACGGAGGCTTACAAAGGTTGGCTCAGAACGGTTGGAAATCGTTCGTAGAGTATAAAGGTATAAGCCAGCTTAACTGCAAGACATACAAGTCAAGCAGAGACGAAAGTCGGTCTTAGTGATCCGGTGGTTCTGTGTGGAAGGGCCATCGCTCAAAGGATAAAAGGTACCCCGGGGATAACAGGCTGATCTCCCCCAAGAGCTCACATCGACGGGGAGGTTTGGCACCTCGATGTCGGCTCATCGCATCCTGGGGCTGGAGCAGGTCCCAAGGGTATGGCTGTTCGCCATTTAAAGCGGTACGCGAGCTGGGTTCAGAACGTCGTGAGACAGTTCGGTCCCTATCTGCCGTGGGCGTAAGAAGATTGAAGAGATTTGACCCTAGTACGAGAGGACCGGGTTGAACAAACCACTGGTGTAGCTGTTGTTCTGCCAAGAGCATCGCAGCGTAGCTAAGTTTGGAACGGATAAACGCTGAAAGCATCTAAGCGTGAAGCCAACTCTAAGATGAATCTTCTCTAAGCTCTCTAGAAGACTACTAGTTTGATAGGCTGGGTGTGTAATGGATGAAAGTCCTTTAGCTGACCAGTACTAATAGAGCGTTTGGCTTATCTTATTTAAGCATCACTTCCTTGTTAAGGTTTTTAATAAAGCTTTGAGTGTTTTTATATGAAATATTTATATAAAAATTACATTCTTAAGTTTATAAAATCTTATAAGTAAAGTTTATATTAGAACTTGCTCTTAACATTGTTTTTTAAGTATTCTAAAATGAAACAATAAAGTATTTAGTTCAATAAAACATCTAAATATAAGAATAAGATGAAAGTTAAAATAAAAATGATTTTTATGTTTAAATCTTATTGATTGTTTTTATTATGCTATATTAAATAGAATATTTAAATAACAATGTCCGTGATTATACAGATGTGGAGACGCCTTGCTCCATCCCGAACCAAGAAGCTAAGCACATCGTGGGTGATGATACTACGCCTTACTGGCAGGGGGAAAGTAGCTCATTGCGGACTTGTTAATTCTTATTATTCTTACTTTATATACAATCCTATATTTATTTTTATTGCTAGTTATTTTAGTTATTT
>NZ_JAKMRM010000024.1:0-5287 GCF_025772105.1 Campylobacter sp. IFREMER_LSEM_CL1846
CAAAGGAGTTTCATGAAACAAGGTGATTTTAGCGAAGTTGCAAAACACTACCATAACAGACCAGCATACTCAAGTATGCTTATAGAAAAGTTAATCAAATGTGTAAATGATCAAAATAAAAGCACATTAAAAGTTGTAGAAGTAGGAGCGGGTACGGGAAAGCTTACTAAAATGCTTGCTGATGAGTTTAACCTTTGTATAGATGCAGTCGAGCCAAATGATAATATGCGTGAAGAGGGTATTAAATTTACTCAAAATTCACAAAATATTACTTGGCATAAAGGTAGCGGAGAAGAAACTGCTATGCCTAGTAATTATGCTGATTGGGTAATCATGGCTAGTTCTTTTCACTGGACAGATCCTAAAAAATCCTTACCTGAGTTCGCAAGAGTGCTTACAGGGGGGGGGTATTTCACTGCTATATGGAATCCACGCCATATAGCTAAAGGCTCTGTGTTTTATGAAATTGAAGAGGAAATTAAACATATTATACCAGAGCTTACTCGTGTAAGTAGTGGAACTCAAAATGTTAAAAATTGGGAAGAAATCTTAGTAAGTACTGGAGATTTCACAGACTGCTTTTTTATGGAGTGTGATTATAAAGAGCTTTGGAGTAAAGAGCGTTATCTTGGGGCTTGGCATTCTGTAAATGATATTCAAGCACAAGCTGGAAAAGCTAGATGGGAAGAAATTTTAAAAATGATAGAAAATAAAATTTCTTCTATGGATATGATTGAAATTCCTTATAAAATCCGTGCATGGACGGTGCATAAGGCATAGTAAAATCCTTTAGCTTTTTTAGCTTTGCTATTAAAGTTAAAGGAAAAAAATGGAAAAAATAGTAGAACAAGTTTGGGATTATACTAAGCATGCAAAATTTTATTCATATAGACCAAATTATGCACCACTTAGTATAGATATGCTAGTAGAGCTTGCTAAAAGAACTAGTCAAAGTTCAAAGATAAAAGTTGCAGATATTGGAGCAGGTACAGGGAATTTGAGTATTATGCTTTTAGGGAGAGCTTGTAAAGTGGTAGCGGTTGAGCCAAATGATGCAATGCGTGAAATTGGTATAGAAAGAACTCAAGGTCAAGATGTAGAATGGGTAAGAGCTACCGGTATTGACTCTACTTTAAAAGATGGAGAGTTTGATTGGGTGAGCTTTGGAAGTAGTTTTAATGTGATGGATAGATCAATGGCACTAAAAGAAAGTCATAGATTGCTCAAAAAAGGATGTTATTTTACTTGTATGTGGAATCATAGAGATTTAAATGATCCTATTCAAAAAATGGCAGAAGATATTATTGTTAGTTTTGTTCCAAATTATACAAGAGGCACAAGAAGAGAAGATCAACGCCCTATTATAGAAGCACATAAAGAGCTTTTTGATAATATTATTTATTTGGAAGAAGATTTTTACTTTCATCAAAGTGTAGATAATTATATCAATGCTTGGAAAAGTGTAAAAAATCCTTATTGGGATCTTGAGACTAAAGAAGGTAATGAGTTGTTTGAGAAAATCACTGATAAGTTAAAACAAGAATTACCAGGTGAATTTGATATTAAATATACAACAAGAGCTTGGAGTGCAAAAAAATATAAAAGAGTAATATTATGGATAGATTAGTTTTTCAAACAAAAGCAAGAAATTTACAGAATTTAAAAAATATACTTAAAAATGCAAAAGTTTTAGATGTAGTTATCACTTCTTTAAAAGAAATCATTCAAGATAAAGAAGAAGTGCTTAAAAAAATTACCAATCTAAATGCGAAAAAACTAATCATCCGTAGTTCTTCTAATAGCGAAGATAGTTTAAAAAGCTCCAATGCTGGAGCTTTTCTAAGTTTGGCTAATGTAGATATTAATGATAAAAGCCAACTTTTTAATGCTTTAGAAAAAGTAGGTCATTCTATGCCTAGTGAGAATGATGAAATTCTAATCCAACCTATGCTTTTAGATATTAAAAAATGTGGTGTTGCTTTTAGTGTAGATAAGGATAATTTTGCTCCATATTTTTGTATAGAATATGATGAAAACGGCTCTAATAGTTCCATTACAGATGGAAGTGCTAAAAATGCTAAAACATATTTTCACTACCGTGAAAATGAAGATATAAAAGAACCATATATGCAAAAAGTTATTTTATTATTAAAAGAACTTGAAAGTTTATATGGTTGTAATTTTTTAGATGTAGAATTTGCTTTTAATGAGCAAGATGAACTTTTTTGCTTGCAAGTTAGACCTTTAATAATGCAAGAGAAAATTAATCTTTTTAATAACTTGCCTAAAGAAGCTTTACATAGACTTTATAAAAGATTTGTATCTTTACAAGAACCAAGATCTAGAGTGCTTGGAAATAAAGCCATTTTTGGTGTAATGCCTGATTGGAATCCAGCAGAAATTATAGGACTTAGACCAAAAAGATTAGCTTTTAGTCTTTATAAAGAAATCATTACAGATAATATTTGGGCTTATCAAAGAAATAATTATGGCTATAGAGATTTAAGATCGCACCCTTTAATCCATTCTTTTTTAGGTATTCCTTATGTAGATGTGAGACTTTCTTTTAATTCTTTTATACCAAAAACACTAGATGAGAATATTGCTAAAAAGTTGGTTAATTATTATTTAAATAAATTATATGAAAATCATGAGTTACATGATAAAGTAGAATTTGATATAGTATTTTCTTGTTATGATTTTCATATGGCTGATAAATTAGAACGCTTATTAGATCATGGTTTTAATAAAAATGAAATTAAACGCATTGAATTTTCTTTATTAAATCTTACTAATTCTATTGTTAATATTAAAAATGGCTTGTGTTTAAAAGATATAGAAAAATCAAAACAAATGATTGTATATTATGAAAATATTATGCATTCAGATTTTTCACCATTAGATAAAATTTATTGGCTTTTAGAAGAGTGTAAAAGATATGGAACATTACCATTTGCTGGTGTTGCAAGGGCTGCGTTTGTGGCTATGACTATGCTTAATTCTTTGGTGGAAATTGGATTTTTTAGTAAAGAAGAAAAAAATAAATTTTTAAATTCTCTCCACACCGTTAGTAAAACTTTGAGTAATGAGTTAACAACTTTAAATGAAAATAATAAACAAGATTTTCTAAAACAATTTGGCCATTTAAGAGCTGGAACTTATAATATTTTATCTCCAAGGTATGATGAGGATTTTGATGGGTATTTTGATCTCAAGCAAAAAGGTGAAATCCAAAAAGAAAAAGAATTTGAAATTAGTGATGTGAAGTTACAAAAACTTGATCAAATTCTAAAAGAACATGGGATTGAAGTTAATGCAAAAGAATTTTTTAGCTTTTTAAAAATAGCTATAGAAGGACGCGAATTCGTTAAATTTGAATTTAGCAAGCTCTTATCTAAAGCTATATCACTGATAGAGGATCTTGGAAATTATTATGGAATATCTAAAGAAGATATGGCCCATTTGGATATTAAGAGTATTTTAAATTTGTATTCTAGTGTGTATTCTAAAAATCCAAAAGATAAATTTTTGAGTGAAATTAATGAAAACAAACAAGAATATCAATTAAGTTTAGCTATAAAACTTCCGGCTTTACTAACTGATGCACATCAAATATTTGGGTTTTTTACTAGCTATATTCATCCAAATTTTATCACGCAAAAAAGTATTAGTGCTAATATTGCTCTAGAAAATGAACAAGATTTAAAAGGCAAGATAGTGTTAATCTATGCAGCTGATCCTGGATATGATTATTTATTTACTAAAGATATTGCAGGTTTTATCACTTGCTATGGTGGTGCAAATTCACATATGGCTATTAGAGCTTCTGAACTTGCTATGCCTGCTGTTATTGGCGTAGGTGAAGAGAATTTTAAAAAATATCTTCAAGCAAAAAAAATTAAAATTGATTGTCAAAGTGAGCAGATATTTTGTCTATGAAATTTATAGCTATTAGTCAAAGAATTTTAGAAAATCAAGATTATTATGAATTAAGAGAGTGTTTGGCACTTGATTGGGGAAGTTTTTTTAAAAAAGAATTAAGTGAGTTTTTACCTCTTCCATTGAGTTATGAAATTGATTTTAAAAATTATATCTCTAGTATTAGTGCTGTGATTTTAAGTGGGGGTAATGATTTAAGCTCTTGTAAATTTTCTTTTGTTAATCAAAAAAGAGACGAATATGAGAAAAACATTATAAAACATTGTATGCAAGATAATATCCCTTTGCTTGGAATTTGCAAAGGAGCACAGATGATTGCTTCTTATTTTAATTCTACCATTTGTCCTTGTAAAGATCATATTGGAAATCATGAAGTATATTTAAATAATCAAATAATCAATGTCAATTCATATCATAATTTTGCTATTAAAACATTAGGTAATGAGCTTGAGGTGTTAGCAAATGCAAAAGATGAAACAATAGAAGCTTTTAAGCATAAAAAATTTAGTATTTATGGTCTAATGTGGCATATTGAAAGAGAAAACGGTATGAGTGAAAAAAGTATTTTTAATGCGTGGTTAAAGGATATAAAATGAGAGCTATAATTTTAGCAGCAGGATTTGGTTCAAGGTTAATGCCTTTAACAAAATATAATCCAAAATGTATGGTTGAATATAAAAATAAAAAAATCATAGACTATGAAATTCAAGCTTTAAAAGAAAATAATATTCATGAGATATGTGTAGTTGGTGGATATTTATTTGATGTTTTAAAGGATTATGTGGGTAAAAATCATAATTTGGAGTTGTTTTATAAAAATGAAAACTATGATAAAACTAATATGGTCCAGACTTTATTTTGCGCTAGAGATTTTTTACAAAGTTGTATTGAGGATGAGCAAGATTTGATTGTTTCTTATGCTGATATAGTTTATTTTAAAGATAGTATAGAAAAACTCAAACAATCAAAAGATGATTTTGCTGTTATTGTGGATAAAGCTTGGAAAGAACTATGGTTAAAAAGGTTTGAAAATCCACTTGATGATGCTGAAACTTTAAAATTACATGATGATTTTATAGTAGAGCTTGGCAAAAAAGCAAAAAGTTATGATGAAATTCAAGGGCAATATATAGGCTTATTTAAATTTTCTCATCATTTTTTAAAAGAAGTTTTAAAAACTTATGATGAGCTTGATAGAACTTTACTTTATGATGAAAAAGATTTTAAAAATATGTATATGACAAGTTTTTTACAAATTTTAATTAATAAATACAAAAATGCAAAAGCTATAAAAATCAATGGAAATTGGTGTGAGATAGATTTTATGAGCGATTTGAGAGTGGAGATT
>NZ_JAKMRM010000025.1:0-3607 GCF_025772105.1 Campylobacter sp. IFREMER_LSEM_CL1846
ATCCTTGGCCATCAAATGTTTTAGTAAAAGGATTTTTATTATCACCAATCATCATAGAAGTACAATCAAGACCATCTATACAATAATTAGCATAGTTTTGCCAATCTTTTCCTTCTTTGCCTTTGCCTTGATTGCCTTTAAAATTTATATTATTGGTAAGTCTATATTCGATATTTTTGCTAAAATCACTTTTATTTTCATTCCATCCTTTAGCAAAATGCCACCAATCCACATCAGAACTTATACCTATAAATTTATTATTTAAAAATTTTTCATTATTATGCTTTACTTCTATTTTGTTTCCAGTTTCATCTAAAGCATTATCATAATCTTGTTGTTTGTAATTAAAACTTTTAAAAGAAGATGGATTATAATAATATCCCGTAGCACCTAAATATAAAGAACCTTCATCTTTAGCAGTTATATGCAACTTATCTGTATTATTTAAGGTAGCAATATCAGCATGAGTTTCATTTCCAACTAAATATATATTTGTTTTTTTATCTTTATCTAAAGCTGCAATTTGATTAAAAGTTTTACTTTTAATATCAAAAGTTCCATATAATAAAACCTTATTCCCTATAAGTAATACATTATTAGCATTAATATTACCCATATTAACTACATTGCCTGCTTTTTGTGGTTTAAACACCGGTGAAAAAGTTAATCCATCATCAAATTTTTGCATCTTTGCAAACTTTTGTATATCCTCATCACCCATCGACGAAGTTGAAGCCACAAAGCGATTAGCATTGATAGTTCCTGTTTTAGTAATGATTACTCCATTAGGATTGATTAAAAAGACATTGTTGCCTTTTGCATTTAATACACCTTCTATGGTAGATTTACTTGTCCCATGAGCAATGTTTAGGTAGTTTTTATTGCTTCCATTAAAATTTACACTTTCACCTTTGCCTATGCTAAAGCCACCACCCCATTGTATGACTGAATTTGTTCCATGTCCATTAATATTTAAGGTATTGTCATTTGGTCTGTTTATAGTTCCACTAGTCCCGTGAGTAAATTTACCTCCACTAGGTAAAGCCATTAGTGGAGAAAATAGCATTGATACAGTTATGCCTGAGAGTATGATGTGATTTGATAGTTTTTTCATGTTGGCTCCTTTTTGTGTATTATTTTTTTAATTTAAATTTACTACTATGCTTTTTGCATCTTTACTTACACTTAGAGTGTATTTAGCTTTTTGAACTTTTGCTTTGATGTTTTTATGTAAGCTTTGATTGTTTTTAGTGATAGTTTCTAATAAGCTTTGTAAGTCTTTTTGATTTAAGTGTTTATTATTTGCATCTACAAAGCCTTTTTCACTTTGCATTAAAATAAAGCTTTTATTTTTTACATTATTGTTTGTATATACATTAATAGAACTATCTTTAGAAAGATGAATAGCTTCTTTAGCATTTAAATAAGCCTTAGTATCATCTTTTAAGATAAAGCTATAATGATCAAAGTTATTAATAGTATTTGCTTTTATATTTGTATTTAATACTAAATGATTATTAGTACCATTTTTATGTGTTAGAACTTTTGATACAAAGTTATTGTCTTTTTTAGTTTGTAAAAAGCTTCCTGCTAATACTTCTATATTGGTATTGTTAAAAATATTAGTATTACCACTTAAGTATAAAGTATTATTATAGCTTTTATCATTTTCACTATATACACCAGAAGCTGCTATGATGATAGTAGAGTTGTTTTTATACTCATCTATATTTAAATTATTTATATGAGTATAATTATCATGAGTATTCTTAGCTATACCTGCACTAATTATTATTTCCCCTTCTCTTTTATCAGAAGCTGTACCTAGGGCTAAGTTATCAAAGATAAAAGTATTATTAGCACTTTCATTTTTTGCATTAATAATATATACATTAGAACTAGCTGCACTTGAATAATCTTTAATATTTAAAGTATTATCATTAGCATTTTCATTAGCTCTTAAAATGATTTTAGAACCTTTATCTATATTAGAAGCATTAGATAAAGATTGTACCATATTATATTTTATAGTGTTTTTTTCTAAATTATCAGCTTCTATAATAGCAGTGAGGTTTCTACCTGATTTTACATTATCTAAAACTATACTATTAGCATTAGCACTACTTGCATAATATTTACCATCTTCAGACATAACTGCATATAAAAACATAGGAATATCAGAATTAGAATTACTGATATTAATACTATTATTATTTGCTTTAGAACTTAGAGTTTGTGCAGCAATAATATTAATCTTATCATATCTTTTTTTATCTGTTACTCCTTGAGTAATACTTCCTTCTATATTTATACTATTTCTACTAGCTCCTTTAGTAGCTACCCCACCATAAAGATTGATTTCATCTTTACCGGTAAAATTAAAATTGATTTCAAATGGCTTTTTCAAATTCATATAAATAACATTATCATTAGCCATACCATTATTAGTTATACCTGCATAAAAGTCTAAGAGTGCTTTTACTTCTATATTGGTATTTAATGCTAATAAGGTTTGTAAATCCTTAATGATAATAACATTTCTATATGCATTACCTTCTATAATCCTACCCCCATAAACTGCTCCTACTAAAATAGCATTGTATGCTAATGGAGTATTTTTAGTATCCACTCTTAAATCTAGTTTTAAATCATTAATAATTACACTATTATTGCTTACTTCATAGCTTTGATTATTATTTACATCTACAAAAGCTCCTCCTAAGTGAGTAGCAGCTGAAGTAGAATAAGCTCCACTTGGACCATGAACTAATAAAGAAGCTCCATCTATAATAACCTTATTATTTTTAGCATTGCCATTATAAGTATAAGCTCCTACTACATGAGTCATTCTCTCATCAAAAATATTATCCCCTAAAGCACTTTGTTTATAAGGAGTAGTATGAAAGTCTATCTTAGAGCCGCTATTTAAAATAACAGTATTGTTATTAGTATTAGCATCAACCCCCAAAAGCACCTAAAATATAAGGAGCACCATTTAAAGGTAAGGTATAGGTGTTTTCAACACCCATATCCACATAGGCATCTTTTAAGAAATTTAAAGTATTATTACTTGCTTCACCTTTTCTTGCTATGGCTGGAGTGATTAAAAAATTATATTTATTATCTAAGCCACTAGCTTTAGGATTAATTACTTCTTTATCGGTAGGTTTTAAATAATATACTGAAGATAATTCCCCTGCTTTTAATACTAAGGTATTATTATTTGCTTTTGCATTAAAGGTGTAAGCAGAAACTAAAAAAGGTATATAGCTTAATTGATTTAAAGCGGTATTAACCGAACTAAAACTATGAAAACCATTAACTACAAAAATATCTTCTTTAATACTTGGAGTAAGTATATGCTGTCTAAAGGCTAATTTATTTAAATTCAAATGAGCCTTATCTTTAGGATTATCATAAATTAAAGTAATATTTGAAAGGTTTTTATTGCTAGCCATTTGACCATAGAAGTTTTTACCACTTAAGAGTTTATATGTATCAAGATTATAATCATAAACATCATTATTATTAAATTTGTGCTGTTTAATAATATAAGCATTAGAAGTTTTATCATAATTTGCCTGGGTGGCAGCTTCTAAAGAGTTTA
>NZ_JAKMRM010000026.1:0-2485 GCF_025772105.1 Campylobacter sp. IFREMER_LSEM_CL1846
ATACAAAGAGAGAGTTTTTTCATGATTTTACCTTAATTTATAATAACACTTGATTTAGATTAATTGTAATTTAAGAATTTATCAATAGTAAATTTCAATAATATCTACAACTATAAATACTAGGATAACCTAGTACTTATATTTTATATATCACTTACTACACAAGGATTCATAGTTTTAAATCCATCATTAACTATGCAAGTTACTGCTCTTTTTCTCGTGACAGCCTTATCTACATCTTTTTCTTTTCTAATTTTTTTTATCACAAGTCCACCATCTGATTTCAAATTATCGCTAGTTGATAAATAAATATTATTTTCTATAAAAGGTAAATCTTTTTTAGATTTTTCTTTTTTCACTGGAGTGCTTGGTTGAAGTTCTGTCCACGGAATTTCTTTTTTCACTGGAGTGCTTGGTTGAAGTTCTGTCCACGGAATTTCTTTTTTCGCGTGTTGCAATGCAAGCTGTGCTAATTTTGGCGTATATATATCTTGCTTAACATCTCCTATTATTTCAAAACCTCCTTTTGAGATAGTATATTCTATTTTATTTTTTATAGGGCTAATATCCAATTGAGAAACAATATCTTTTTGTTGCTGATTTAATTTGCTAATATTTTCTGCCAAAATATTGATTTTTTTGAAATCAATATTTTCACTACTAGCTAAAGCATTATATTCTCTTTCATTTTCTTGAATTTTTGTTTTTATTTCTTGTAGTTGATTTGTTAGTATTATAGATTTATCAAGAAAATCTTTCAAATCTTTCTTTAATAAAGCGAATATAAAATCTTTTTTAGAAATCACATTAGCAGTATTATCTAACAATTTTTCAAAAGTTTCATTTTGATAAATTTTTTCTTTATTAGCACCCTTTAAACCATTTTCTTGATAAGCATCTATAAATTCCAAACTCTGAACTATCTTCAAAGCTTCTTCTTTATTGTTTTCATTATCTTTTAAAAAATACTTAGACACAAAATCAATTTTCTCATCTTCACTCATCTGTTTATAATCTTTTTCTTTAAGCATATCATCTAGCGAGCTAATATAAAATTTATAATATTGACTTGCAATATCATTAATAGCATAATTTTCAATACTACTTTGAAAAGAATCATCTTTGAAAAGCATAGCTTCTTTGTTTAAAATAGCATTTAAATCTAATTCTAAAGCTTCTTTAAGTTCATCTTTTTTCTCATTTAAAGCAAAAGTAAGATAATTATGATTGTCTTTTAAAAATTGCTTATTAGAGTATTCTAACAATTTTTGTTTATATTCTTTATAAGCTTGCGTTTGATCGCTGTATTCTCTCACACTAAATTTTATATGCGGAGAATGCTTTCCTTGTAAAAAATTTTTAGGCGCCCACATAAAAATATTTTCATGGGTTTTTTGATTTTTATCATTTGCTCCAATATCAAAATACCCAGTTACTGCAATTTTTTCTAATTGAAATGCTGTGATTTTTGATTGAGGTGTATAAAAAATATAAATATTATAAAAATCATCAAAAGGATTATACATACCTACAAAGCCAGTTGCTATTGTTGCTCCATCTTTATTATGTCCTGTTCCTTCAGCAATAATTTCTCCAATATTATTTAAAATAATATTGTGAAAGTAATTCGACCCAGATATTGCCGTAAAACCAGAAGAATAGCTAAGTTCAGCTTTGTCTTTGGATATACTTTGAATTGTTTTTATATTATTTAAAGTTATACCGGCAAAATAATTTCCACTAGCACTTGCAGCAAATCCACTAGCAAAAGAATCATCCTGCTCAAAATCATGAGAGCTGTTTAAATAATGATCATATGTTCCTTTGTTATAAGATTGAATCAATCCTATATCATTTAAAGAAATATCTGTAAAGCTATTATAAGTTGGAGTGTTATTTTCTTTATATACATTTATAATCTCTCCGACAAATCCTCCTGATTTAGCACTTGCTTTATCCGTTACCGCACCTATATAACCAATATGATTTAAAAAAATATTATTAAAATCATATCTAGAATTTTGACTCAGTGAGGAGGAATAAACAGCTCCACTAAATCCGCCTACTTTTGAAGCTTCTTCACTTTTTGCCTGAATACCGTTTATATTTAAAATTGTAATATTTTTAAATTTACTACTTTGTATTGATGGTAATTCATATTTTTTGCCCTTTTTTATCATAGGTAGAGAATCGAAATTAGCTACATCAACAATATCCCCAACAAAACCTACAACATAAGCATAATCTTTACCATTGCCTATAATTTCATTGATATTTTTTAAAACAATGTCTTCAACTTTAGCATCTTGCTCTATAAGTCCGACAACACCACCTGTATAAAGAATATAATTTGTCGTATTTGCTTTAACATTACCATTCATATAATCTACATTGAAATTCTTTATATTAGCCCCATTACTTAAATTTCCAAAAATACCAACATAATTTTTATTGTTAGCCTCTATATTAATATTTTTTAAAGTAA
>NZ_JAKMRM010000027.1:0-2362 GCF_025772105.1 Campylobacter sp. IFREMER_LSEM_CL1846
GATTTATGAGCATATTTTTCTTTCTTGATATTATAATTTATATGCTATTATAACTAATTAAAATACATTCAAAGAAAAAAGTATGAAATATATATTTAAATGCAATGATAAAAAATATTCCAATATAGACTTAATAGAAGCTTTTAAAAAACTTGGTATTAAAAAAGGTGATATTTTGTGTGTACATAGTGAATTGATGAAATTTGGTATTCCTTTACTTCCTAGAAATGAATTTTTACAAACTATATTAGATTGTTTTTTTGAAGTTATAGGTAAAGAAGGTACTTTAATCATGCCTACATTTACTTATAGTTTTTGCAAAAATGAAGTTTATGATAATTTGAATTCAAAAAGCACTGTTGGTGTTTTAACAGAATATTTTCGCAAATGGGGGGGGGTAAAACGCACCAATGATCCTATATTTTCATTTGCCATTAAAGGAGCTAAAGAAGAATTGTTTTTAAAGGACACTACAAGTTGTTTTGGAGAAAATTGTGTGTATGAAATTTTAGCCAAAGAAAATGGAAAATTAGTTTTATTTGGCTCTAAAATAGCCGGGTACACTTTTAGTCATTTCATAGAAGAAAAAGCTCATGTTCCATATAGATATTTTAAAAATTTTAGTGGAAAAATTATTGATGAAGATGGTAAAATACTCCAAAAAAATATTAAATACTATGTTAGAAAATTGGATGAAAATTCAGATTTAGATGTTGATAAACAAGTAGCTATTTTAAAAAATGATGATAATTTTAATATTTTAAATTTTTCCAATGCTCATATAATAAATATCAACATGAAAAACTATTTAGAAAAAACATTAAAAGCTTTAAAGGATAACCCTTATTGTTTGCTAAAGGAATAAAATGACAACTCATATCAATGATTTTTTACAAGAAAGTGTTGCTAAATTTGGAAGCAAAAATGCTTTTGTTGAGTTTAATGGTAGAAGTATAGGCTATAAAGAATTTGATGATTTAAGTAAAAAAATAGCAAGTAAAATTCTTTCTAAACTTCCTACTAAAAGTACACAAGATCCTGTATTAATCATACTTCCTAAAGGAATTGATTGTTTGCTTTCTTTTTTTGGTGTAGCAAAAAGTGGAAATTTTTATACACTTTTAGATGAAAAAAGTCCCAAAGAGCGTGTAGAAAAAGTTATAGAAGTTTTGAAACCAAAGCTTTTAATTACTTCTAAAAAATTAAATTTAGATTTTAATCTTGATACCATTTTCACAGAAGATTTTGAAAGCTTTGTTATAAATGAAAATGCTTTAGAAAAAGCTTTAAACGATCACATAGATACTAATTTACTTTATGTCTTTTTTACAAGCGGAAGCACAGGAACTCCAAAAGGAGTAAGCATAAGCCATAAAAGTGTGATTGATTATACTTTTTGGGTATGTGAAACTTTTAAGCTAAGCCATGAAGATATACTTGCTAATCAAGCGCCATTTTACTTTGATAATAGCATATTAGATATATTTAGCTCTGTTAAAATGGGAGCTACGCTTCATATACTGCCTAATCATCTTTTTGCTTTTCCAAATAAAATTTTAGAGTATCTAGAACAAGAAAAAATAACAACAATTTTTTGGGTACCTTCAGTGCTGATTTATTTTGCTAATACCAATGCGGTAGATAGCACCAAATTAAAAAATTTAAACAAAATTCTTTTTTGTGGTGAAATCATGCCAAATAAACAACTCAACATTTGGCGTAAATACCTTCCTAATACTTTATTTGCTAATCTTTATGGACCTACTGAAATTACCGATGTATGTTCTTTTTACATAGTTGATAGACAATTTAGCGATGATGAGCTTTTGCCTATAGGAAAAGCATGTAAAAATACCCAACTTTTAGTCTTTGATGAGAATTTAAATTTAATTACTCCAAGTCAAGTGGGAATTAAAGGTGAGCTTTATGTAAGAGGAACTTGTCTTTCCTTAGGCTATTACAACGATAAAGAAAAAACAAAGCAAGCTTTTGTGCAAAATCCTTTGCATGATAATTACCTAGACTTGCTTTATAAAACAGGTGATGTGGTAGCTTATAATGAATTTGGCGAACTTTTATGCTATGGAAGAATAGATCATCAAATCAAATATATGGGTCATCGCATAGAACTTGGAGAGATAGAAAGTATTATAAATTCTCATGAGAATGTAAGAAATTGCGCTTGTATTTTTAAAGAAGAAATTATTTGCTTTTATGAAAGTAAGGAAGAGTTAGATTTTAAAAACTTTTTAAAAGACAAACTCCCTGTTTACATGATACCTAAAAAATTTGTTAAAATAGAACAATTTACTTTAAATGCAAATGGGAAGATTGATAGGAAAGTTTTGAGTAAAAACTCTTA
>NZ_JAKMRM010000028.1:0-2277 GCF_025772105.1 Campylobacter sp. IFREMER_LSEM_CL1846
GTGCTAAGTAAAAGTTTTTTCATACTTATTTTTTCCTTTTAATTCATTTTTTAAATTTTAAGAGTTTTTATTTTTTAATATTTATTATTGATTAATCAAAATATTATTTAATACGAGTATTCATTAATATACTCGTTATATACACTAGGATAAATCCTAGTGTATATAACTACATTCCACTTACTATGCATGGATTCATGGTTTTATAGTTATCGCTAACTATGCAGGTTTTATTTTTTTGAGCTAAAGAGGTTTCATCTATCTCTTTTTTCTCATCATCATCTAAAGCATTATCACCTATTAAATTAAGCGAAGCTGTTTGTTCAAATTCCATATCTGTTTCAGGTAATTCTGGTTTATTTGGATTATCTACATCAGGATTTTGCAAGTTGTGTGAAAAATTCAAAGAAGCAAAAATATCCGTGAATTTAAAATTTGTATAACCATAATTCTTTTCTATATCGTATTTATTGTTTAATTTAACAATTACTCCATCAACATACTCTTTATAAGAAATCAAATCTTTAGCATATGAATTTAATTTTGCTAAAGCGGTTACAAATTTATCATCAGTAATACTCATTTGACCTTTATTTATCTTTTCCACATAATCATTATATATGCTCAACACTGTATTGTATTCTTTAAATAAAAAATTGAATTTATTGATATTTTCCTTAGCTTTATCTATATCATTTTGCACGATAGATAAGAGAAAATTATTTAATTCCAAAGCTTTTGTATATTTTGCATAAATATCTTTTAGCTTATCTTGCATTCCTTTTTGTTTATAAAGCTCTTCTAAAAATTCTAAACTTTCATAAATGGATTTTAAAGTAATAACTCTATCACCATCTGGACTAGATTCTTTAAAGATAATATTTCCAAGATCATCTATACTAACAGTATAATCACCATCTAATATATCATCTAATATATCTTCAACAACATCAACATACAAATCATCGCTATCTAAGATAACATCAGGATTACTCGGATCTGTAGGATCTGTAGGGTTGGTTGGCTTTTCTATTTCGAAATCCGTTGTAAAAATTAATTTCCCGTTTTTATCTTTATGCAACCCTTCTTTAGCTAAACTATCTATCACAGCTTTTTCAAAGTCACTATACCCTTGTGTTTCATCTTTGTAAGTGTGGATATTGATTTTATCTGAAATATAGCCATTATTAAAGTCGTTCCAATAATCTTGATCCGCAGTTGCATTAGTTAAATCGTTTTCGTGGTGATAGATGTGGATGCCATCAACTTTTATATTATTTATATATCCAGCAAATTTACCAGCTGCACGTTTTGAACCAATTTCTGCTCCAGAATTAAAATACAAAAAAATATTATTAAATTTTAAATCATTTCCTGTGATACTTCCCACAAAACCACCAGCATCAGTATTGTGTCCAAAATTACCAATAATATTACTTATGCCATTCAAAACAATATTTGAAAAATTTCCTTTGTAAATTTTCCGAGCAAAACCACCAGCATCAGTAAGAAAAGTGCTTTCACCAGTACCAATATTTTCTATATTATTTAAAGAAATATTTGAAAAATTTCCATTGCCTATAGATCCTGCAAAACCGCCGGCATAAAAGTTATCTGCTATACTATCAAAACTATCCACGATGCTTAATGATATATTTGAAAAATTTCCATTGTCTACAGATCCTGCAAAACCGCCAACAAAAGATGTTACAATAGCATTATCATTTCGAATATTATAAAATTTTCCTATTTCACTTAATGATATATTTGAAAAATTTCCGTTGCGTATCACTCCTGCAAAACCACCAGTATAATTGTAAGTATCATAATAGCCCCTACTAATCTTATTGTTTAAATTTTCTATAGCATTTAAATCAATATTTTTAAATGTTCCAACTGTTATATATCCTGCAAAACCACCAGTATAATTGTATCTTAGGCTATTATTGTAAAAATTTCCTATTTCACTTAATGATATATTTGAAAAATTTCCATTGTTTATATATCCTGCAAAACCACCAGCATAATAAATATATCCGTTATCGCTGTTAAAATTTTTGATATTTTTCAAAGATATTTGTGAAAAATTTCCATTGTCTATATATCCTACAAAACCACCTATATAATAAACATCTTTATTTTGAATTCCACCACCCATATAATCTACATTAATATTTTTAAATTTAGCCCCATCTGCTATGCCAAATATACCTACATAAATATCAGATTTATTATTTACAAATCCTGTCGTATCTATATTAATATTCTTAAGCGTAT
>NZ_JAKMRM010000029.1:0-1656 GCF_025772105.1 Campylobacter sp. IFREMER_LSEM_CL1846
TTTTTAAAAAATTCCAAAACTTTAAGTCATTTTGCTAAAGCTTATAGGGGTAAAATGCTAAGAGTATTGGCAAGTAAAAATATACATAATAAAGAAGCTTTGCTTGAAAATCTACCTAATGATTTAAAAATAAAAGAAATTAAAATACAAGGATTAAAAGAAGAGATAATTTTAGATATAGTAAGCTAAGCCTTTTGGCTTAGCTTTTATAATTAGAATTTGTATAGAGCTTCAAGTCTGATGAATTGATCATCGCTATCATGAACACCATTGGTGTTATAATCTTCAGTTAAGTAAGAATAGAAGCCGCTAAATGTAAGTTTTGGACTATATGCATAAGATACTCTTGCAATATATTCATTTTTATCTATATCATGGCCAACTTGTTCAGATTTACCACCGATATAATCAAATCCTACTCTAACAGTTTCAGCAAAAGTATAACCTAAACCTGCAAAATAGAAGAAGTTTTCACCTGTACTACCTCTTAAATCACTACCTTCAGAATAGAAAATTTGCTCACCTGGAGCGATTACTCTACCTTTATCTTCTAAAACTACTAAGCTAACTTTGTCTTTTTCACCATAACCAACGATACCTGCTTGGAAATCAAAAGCAGAAATTTGTCCTTGTAATTGAGCAGCGTAGAAATTGCTATTATCTAGACCTAATTTTTCTTTATCACTATCCAAGCTATTTCCTAAGTATTGAGCTTGGATTTTGAAGTTAGCATCGTTGAATGCAAATTTATAGCTAGCATCTACTGCATATAAAAATGCCCAATTGTTTGAATAAGCAGCCCATACTTGGAAAGCAAATGGATCAAAATCACCTAATACAGCAGCACCATATAAAGAAGTATCAGCAATACCTAAACCTGTAAAATCTCCATCGCTTGTAACATTGAAGCTATCAAACCAATAACCAGCAAAAGTTAAACCCTCGATAGAATTATTAAGAATTTTAGCTCCTGTTCCTACTGCATCATCAGTCCAAATAGAACCAACTTCCATTTTACCAAAGATTACATTTGTAGCATAAGCTTCATTAGTATATTCTAAGTAAGCTTGTTGAACTGCAAAAGTACTATCAGTATCAGTTTCAGCTTTATTACCATTCGGGCTATTAAAACCAAGTTCACTTGTGCTATATTGGAATTGAACAAAAGCTTTGAAGTTATCATCTAAAGCTGCTTTGAAATTTAATTGAGATTTAAATTTATGCTTGTTTTCTTTAGAGCTGTTGTAACCATCTACAATTGTATTGCCAATATCTCTTCTATCAGATTCAAATCTATATCTGAACATTCCTGATACATCAACATCTTTTATAGCTTCTTCAAGTGAAACAGCGTTAGCTGCTGAAAAAGCACCTGCAGCTAATGCTGCTACTAAACTAAGTTTAACTAGTTTCATGAGAATTCTCCTTATTAAAATTAAAACTATGGCTTGTATTATAGCATAGTTTTATATAAGAATTCTTAAAGTAAATAAAAACGATAAAAATATATTAAAGGGTTGTATTTATAGATTGAATTATCTTTAAAGATCTAGTTTGAAACTAGATCTTTAAAAACTAAGGAGTTATCTATGAATGTTTGCTTTTACAAATGTAATTATGCTCTTTGATAGTTAATGTTTGGAAACTGAGGGTTTA
>NZ_JAKMRM010000003.1:0-140083 GCF_025772105.1 Campylobacter sp. IFREMER_LSEM_CL1846
TGTGATATTATTTTTATATTTTTTATTATTTTAGATTATATTTCTTTCTTGTAGTTCTTAATTATTTATAATTTTTAGTTTTTAGTTTTATATGGTTTGGGATGTATGGTTTGGGGATTTAGTCGTTTTAACTTTAAAATGTTTATAGTGAGTTTGATAAATTTTTGTTTTTTAGTTTTTTATTGCTTATGTTTTTGGTTTTTTATTAATCTGATAAATTAGGTTTTTTTATTTTTAGTATAGTTTTTAGATTTGGTTTTTAATCTATGTTGAAGTATTCTAATAATTTATTGGTGGTTTATTTTTAATTGTTTGTTGACTTTTTTATCAATTTGCTAAAATTATTTTTGTTCTTTAGTGGTTTGCTAAATATGTTTTAATTTTTTAGATTATATTTCTTATATTTCTTATATTTCTTATATTTCTTATATTTCTTATATTTCTTATATTGCGTTTTTTAATTAATTTATAGTTTTTTTATTTTTTATGCTTTTTAGAAATTTATTTAGTTTTATGTTGTTTGGGTGTTTGACTTGGTTTTACTATTCTTTATTTTTAGTAATTTATTAGTTTGGTTGTTTTTAATTTTAAAATGCTTATAGTGAGTTTGATAAATTTGTTTTTACTTTTTAGTTTTATATTGAAATGGTATTGTAAAGTGTGATGTGTGATATTGTTTATAATAAAGTTTATAATAAGTCATTGTATTGGTAGATAATTGGTTTCTTAGAAGAAATTATCTTCTAAGAAAGAGAATGTTTATACAGCGCCTTTTGGAGCTGTAAATGCTGTTATTTTAGGCGGTAATCCCTTATATTTTTCTATATTTACTAAGCCTGTATGAGAAATGTTTCCGTTTGCTAATTCAGAAGTTGGCATATCAATAGTTAAGACATTTACATTTCCGTATTTGCACATTCCTTCATCATTTGGATCATACCAGCCACCTTCGCATAATCTTACAACATTTGGCATAATATCTTTAGTTACCACAGCACCTGCGAGAACTTGACCTCTTTTATTGAAAACTCTTACAATATCACCATTTTTGATTCCAAGTTTTTTAGCATCAATAGGATTGATTAAGATAGGTTCTCTATCATTTACTGCATATTTTTCACGCAATGAGGTATGGCACATTTGAGAGTGAAGCCTATCTGTTGGATGATTAGTTAGTAGATGAAAAGGTGTTTCCTTAGTAGCATTTCCTAGCCATTCTATCGGCTCCATCCACATTGGATGTGCTTTGCAGTCTTTATAGTTATACTTTTCGATAGTTTTTGAGTAAATTTCTATCAAGCCTGATTCAGTGCCTAGAGCATTTAAGATAGGATCTTCAATAAATTCAGAAAATCTCACCCATTCCATGCTTTCTATGGTTGGAGAAAAAGTTATAGGCTCATTTTTGGCCCAAAATTCTTCAAAACTTGGCATTTTTGGCTCAAATACATCCCCATAAGCCTGAGTTTGTTTTAAAGCGCTATTGTAGTATTCTTTAATAAAATCTTTTGCTTTTTTACCATTTTCGGTATAAGCATTAAATACATCATTTCCATATATTTTGCAAATATCAGCAAAAATTTCATAGTCATCTTTACTCTCGCCTATTGGTAATACTGCTTGTTTCATTGGAGCTATATTCATATTAGAATAATCTCCACTCATGGTAATATCATCTCGTTCATAAGAACTTGTGGTAGGCATTACAATATCTGCCATTTTGGCAGTTGGAGTCCAATAAATTTCATTTACAACTATAGTTCTTGGTTTTTGCCATGCTTTGATGTTAGTGTTTGTATTTTGATGATGGACTATAGGATTTCCACCTGCCCAATAAATAAAGTCAATATCAGGATAGGTTATTTTAGAACCATTATTGTCTATAACTTTCCCAGGATTTAATAAAGCATCAGCTATTCTAGCTACAGGAAAAGAATAACTAGCAGTATTTTGTAGCCATTCAGCACCACCTTGAGATTCTCCATTTTTTGGCATACCTTTAAATTTACCATTTTCCCAAATTCCCACAGCTCCTGCTGTAATACCTCCTATAACACCACCTTTGCATGATGGAACACCGCCATTACTATAGTGATAACTTAAGCCAAATCCACCACCTTTAGTGCCAATTTGACCAAGCATTGAAGCTAGGGTTATTAACATCCAATGAGGTTGCTCGCCATGATGAGCTCTTTGCATACCCCAACCACTCATGATCATAGTAGGGTTATCATAAAAACTTTCAGCTAGTGTTTTGATGATTTTTTCATCAATTCCACAAATTTTACTTGCCCATTTTGTATCTTTTTTAATACCATCATTCTTGCCATCTAAATAAGCTTTGAACTTATCAAATCCACTTGTATAATTTTCTAAAAATTCATAATTGACTTTATTTTTTTCGATCAAATGACTAGCCATGCCTATCATCATAGCAACATCTGTATTTGGTTTTGGAGAGATCCATTGTGCATTTAAAAATTTAGCAGTTTCGGTTTTATTAGGATCTATACAAATAACCTTGATTTTACTATTTTTTAATTTTTCAAAGTAAGCAAGACCTCTTTGATCGTTTGAAGTCCAAGCTATTCTTAAAGTAGCGATAGGATTAGCACCCCAAATAACTACTATTTTAGAATGTTCTAAAATGTTTTCCCATGAAGTTTGCTGTTCATATACTTCAATAGAGCCTACAACATAAGGCATTATTATTTGAGAAGCTCCGGTTGAGTAATCTCCGGTAGTCCCTACAAAACCACCTGTGACATTTAAAAATCTATGGAGCAATATTCTACAATTTTGCATATTTCCACTAGATTTCCATCCGTAGCTTCCACCAAATATAGCTTGAGTTCCTTTTTGCTCTCTTGTTTTTTTAAGTTCTTTTGCTATAAGTTTTATAGCCTCATCATAACTTACACGCACAAATTCATCTTTTCCTCTAAGTTCAGGTTTTGGACTGTCGGGATTTTCAAGATAGCTTTTTCTAACATAAGGATATTTCACGCGCGATTTATAGATCATATCTGCTGTATAGTGTTGTAAAGGATTGTCAATTTGTGTTACTTTTTCCCATGGCTCACTTTTAATTACCACACCATCTTTAATGGTAAGTTTTAAAATTCCCCAATGTGCTGCTGTTATCACACTTCCATTTTTTACTAAACCAGAATTTATTTGAGAAACTTCTATATTTTTACTCATGGCTAAACTAGGAGCTAAAGGCAACACGCTTAACCCTGCTCCGATTTTTAAAAATTTTCTTCTATCAAGTCCCATTTTATTTTACCTCCTTAAAATCTTTTGCATTTTTTTGCAAATACTGTATCACTAGCCAATGATCTTTTTTATCAATTCCTGTTCTATTTACCATTGATCTAAAAGTAGCAGGCCAGCCATTAGCACTAAATTCACTTTCTTTATGAACGCTATGACAAATTCCGCAATTATTCATATAAAGCTCTTTAGCTTTTATAAACATTTCTTTGTTGCTTTTTGCAAAATCTTTCTTGTCAGTCCAAACTTCTATGGTAGCTTTATCCCATTTTCCATTTTTGCTTTTAGTATAAGTTTTAAAATCAAGTTTTGTATTTTTAGAAAATGCAGCAACTATGATTCTTTGACTATCGTTGTAATAAAGCACAGAAGGCGAAGCAGGATTAACATAGCCTGTGATCTTGATTAAAACTTTATTTCCATCAGTTTTTAATACTTCAAAAGGATTTGTGGGTAGCAATCTACCAACAGCTTTTGTGTCATTTTTGCTTAAGTAAAGTGAGCTTACTTCACTTGTAAAAAATTCATTTTTAGCGCAAACAAAAGAAACAAGCGCTAAACAGAAAACTAAAATTTTTCCCATTTTGCCTCCTTGATATTTTTAATATAAACTTATTGTATAACTTTAGTATTAAAATTTTCTTAGTATAAAAATATAAAAAATGCAATAATAAATATTATCTAATAATTTTTTATTAATTTTTAATTTATTTGTTTTTATTTTTTCATAAAGTCTTTTCAATCCTTTAAAGTAAATTTTAGTAAAATATAAAATATTCTTTATAAAGGTTAAAAATGCACTTTACTTTGCTAAATGAAAAAGATTTTTTCAACCCCTACTACCGCAAAAAGCAAATTACACAAAATGAATTTGACACTTTTAGCAAGGCTTTAATGCAGTATCTAGAAAGGCTTGAAAGCTCACAAAGTGAAAATGAAGATTATCTTGTAGCTAACACACTTAGTCCATTTTTAACCACTCTAAATTTCAAAACCCACATCAAAACCAAGCAAAAAGGCAAAAGTGAGATTGATTTAGCCATCGCTAAAGATGAGCTTAGCAAAGACTTAGAAGTTCTCATCGAAGCTAAAAAGCCCAACTCAAAAGAATTCATCACCCATACAAAGCCAAATTCCAAAGCCTTGCATGAAGCCATTTTGTATTATTTTAGAAACAGAGAGCATAGCTTTAGTTTGAAATTTATCATCATCACAGACTTTTATAAATTCTACATTTTCAAAGCTAGTGAATTTGAAGAGCTTTTTTATAAAAACACAAGCTTTAAAAAGCTTTTTGAAGAATTTCAAAGCCCAAATTCACTTTTTAAAGGCAACACCGATGAATTTTACAAAGAAGCAAGCAAACTCATAGAAAATTCCAAAGAAAGCTTAAAAGGCTTTTTTATCGATTTAGCATTTTTAAAAGACAAGCAAAAGTCAAATTTCAAAAACCTAGCAAGCATTTTTAAAACCTTTCATAGAGACTTTTTGCTAAATGAATTTAGCCCAAATGACGCAAACTCATTAAACAACGCATTCTATAAAGAGCTTTTATACATCTTAGGTTTAAGCGAGAGCAAACAACTTTCTAAATTCATCATCACACAAAGTGAGCAAAGCAAACAAGCCCAAGGCACGCTTTATCATCTCATAGCGAGCAAGCTTCCAAAGCATGACTTTGAAGAGGTGTTAAAATTCATCATACTTTGGCTAAACCGCATTTTATTTTTAAAGCTTATCGAGTCTAATTTAGTTAGATTTAATGATGATAAAACCCTTAAATTTCTAAACTATGAAAAAATTCCAAATTTTACTACCCTTTCACATCTTTTCTTTGATATCTTAGCTAAAGAAAAGCACACAAGGACGCAGAGTAAATTTAGCTATTTGCCTTATTTAAATTCATCACTTTTTGAAAAACAAGCCATCGAAAAAACCACACTAGAAATCGCTACTTTAGAAAATGATGCTTTGCTAGAGTATCACCCACACACGCAGTTAAAAGATGACAAAGGCAAAAGTAAAAAAGGCAAAGTAGGTTTGCTTGAGTATTTGTTTGAGTTTTTAGATAGCTTTGATTTTGGAGCAGATGAGCAAAGCGAAGAACTCATCAAGCAAAAAGAACTCATCAACTCAAGCGTTTTAGGAAATGTCTTTGAAAAACTAAATGGCTACAAAGAAGGTAGTTTTTATACCCCAAGTTTTATCACTTCATATATGTGTAAAGCAAGCATAGAAAAAGTCGTGCTAGATAAGTTTAACCATACTTTTAAGCTAAATGCCACCAAGCTAAGCGAGCTAAGAACCCAGCTACGCCAAGAAAAAATTTCTCAAGAGCAAAAACTAGCTTTGCTAAATTCCATACGCATTTGCGATCCTGCGGTGGGAAGTGGGCATTTTTTAGTTTCAGTTTTAAATGCCATGCTTATGGTGCATTATGAGCTTGGTTTGTTTGAAGAGGACTTTTACCTAAGCGTGCAAAATGATGAAATTTTAGTGCAAAATCACAAAGGCCAGTTTTTAGAGTATAAACGCCCTGATTTTGACAAAGACAAAACCCACCTTTGCCAAAAAGAACTTTTTGAGCGTAAAAAAGACATCATAGAAAACAACCTTTTTGGAGTAGATATCAACCCAAACTCATGCGAGATCACTAAACTAAGACTTTGGATAGAGCTTTTAAAACACAGCTTTTATGAAAGCTTTGATGATACAAACTATCATGATCTTAAAACCCTGCCAAACATTGATATCAACATAAAATGCGGGAATTCGCTTATAAGTTATTTTGAAATTCACAAAAGCCTTTCTCACTACCCAAACATCAAAGAACGCATGGATAAATACAAACGCATAGTCAAAGACTACAAAGAAGGCTTTTACACCGACAAAACTCTCATCGCAAAAGAGATCAAAAACCTCAAAGAGTCTTTTAAAAATTTCTGCTTAAAAGACAAATTTGCCAAAGAAATCAAGCAACTTACCAACGGCACTAATGAATACTCTAAAAAATACGGCGATTTTTTAGCACAAGATGAAAAAGATGAGAATTTTAGAGCATTTTTCTCTAAAAATATGTTTGAATTTGACTTTGATGAAAGTGCTGCTAAGAAAGAATTTAAAAAGCTTAAAAAGCTTTATGAGAGTATATTTGACTTAGAAAGTGCAAATCCTTTTGAATGGCGTTTTGAATTTAGCGAAGTGCTTGATGAGGGCGGGAATTTTCAAGGGTTTGATCTCATCATCGGTAACCCACCTTACATCAGACAAGAAGACATCAAAGAGTTAAAGCCAAATTTAGCCAAAAACTATAAAGTATATAAAGGCACAAGCGACATTTATATTTACTTTTATGAGCTTGGGTTTAATGTGCTAAAACAAAATGGTGTTTTGTCTTTCATCACTTCAAACAAATACACAAGAGCAGGTTATGGAGAAGCTTTAAGAGAGTTTTTACTCAAAAATACCACACTTTTAGAATACATCGATTTAAATGGTATAAAAGTCTTTGAAAGTGCTACGGTAGATACTTCCATACTAAGCTTTGAAAAAGCAAAAACTAAAGATAATAGCTTCAAATACCTAGCCCCAAACACCGAGCTTTTAAAAGAAAATGATTTTAATATAGAAAGCATTTTAGATTTTAACAAAATCGCACAAAATTCTTTAAGCAAAGAAAGCTTTACTTTTAATGATGAAAGCACAAATGCACTAAAAGCAAAGATAGAAAAGCACGGCACTCCACTTAAAGACTGGCATGGGCTTAATATAAACTATGGCATAAAAACGGGCTATAATGAAGCCTTTATCATCACTACTGAAAAAAGAGATGAAATTCTAGCTAAATGCAAAGATGAGGTCGAAAAAGAACGCACCGCCAAACTCATACGCAAAATGCTACGCGGTAGAGATATAAAAAGATATAGTTATGAGTGGGCAGGGCTTTGGGTGATCAACACTCACAATGGCTATAAAAGCAAAAGTGGAGAAAAGATAGAAGCGATAAACATAGATGAGTACCCTAGCTTAAAACAGCATTTAAAGCCGTATTATAAAACTTTAGAAAAAAGAACTGACAAAGGAAAAACACCTTATAACCTTAGAAATTGTGCTTATTTGGAAGAATTTGAAAAAGAAAAGATAGTGTATAGTGAAATAGTAAGAAAACCACAATTTTATTTAGATACAAAGTCAAATTTTTACGCAGAAGCAACAAGTTTTATTTTAACAGGGGAAAATCTAAAATATCTCATTGCTTTTTTAAACAACGATTTTGTGGCTTTTATGTTTAAAATGTTTTATGCCGGTGGAAACTTAGGTGAAAATGGATTTAGATACAAAAAAGCATTTTTAGAAAGACTTCCTATACCAAAAATAAATTCTAAAAATGAAAAACTAGCAAACGAGCTTATAAGCTTAGTCGATGAGATTTTAAATTTAAAAGAGCAAGATAAAAACGCAAACACCAAAACCCAAGAAGACAAAATAAACTCTATCGTTTACAAACTTTATAACCTAAACGAAGAAGAAATAAAAATCATTGAAGGTAAGTGATGTGTAAAATAGTTTTAGAAAAAAATATGCAAGATTTTTTATTACAACAAATTGAAAAAGAAATACCATTAGAAATATTTTTAGACACTCAAGTAAACAAAGAAATATTAAAAAAAGATATTTACGATAGAGTTGTGAATGCATTTGAAGGCTATCAACGATATGGAATGAAAAAAGATATCAATAAAGACACATTAAAAGAAGAGGCAAAAAAAATATCATATGAAATAACATCCAAGAAAATATTATCACGAGAGTTTGGAATTAAAGAAAGATATATTTTTGTCGGAACAGATATTATAATAATCTCGCCTCAAGAATCCTTCCCCCATGATGAAGATACAGAAAATCTTATAAAAAAACAATCAGATGAAAGATTAGTTATAGAAAAAGCAGATATACGATTATTTTCACAGTTTCCTTTGCATTTTATTCAGTGTGATTTTCAGTGTGAAATAAAAAATACTTTTTGGAATTATTTAGAATGTGAAAATTTAAGTTTTGAAAATTGTAATTTTTATAAAGAAGTTTATTTTTGGTTTCAAAAAAATTTTAAACTTTTAATTATGGAAAATTGCTATTTTCACAATAAAGTTTATTTTTCAGGTGTTTTTAAAGAAAATGCTTTTTTTAACAATTCTCATTTTAAAGATTATGTTGATTTTTGCGCATGTGAATTTGAAAAAATAGCTTGCTTTTATGGAGTATCATTTGAAAAAATTCCAAATTTTTCTCAAGTAGTTTTTAAAGATAACACAAATCTAGTAAATGTGAAAGCTAATTTTGATTTTAGAAATTTAAATATTGCTATAAAGAATATAAACAAGTTAAAGGATGAAGCAGCGAATGACTTTAGAGACTATTTTAGGATTTTTAAAAATATACTAATAAAAGATAATAATCTTTTAGATGCTTCAAAGTTTCATAAATACGAGCTTTATTGTAAAGAGATAGAACTAGAAGAGAAAAAGTCCAAGATATTTTCTAAAGAATGGATAGACAAATGGCAACTTGTTTTTTATCGCAAGCTTTGTGATCATCATACAGATATTTTACAAAGCTTAAATTCGCTTATTTTAGTGATAGGAATTTTCGGTGTGCTAAATTTAGCGATAATTATAGGTTTTAATTGTTATCTTGGTTATAAGCCTATTTTAGAGCATTTGTATTTTTCATTAGACTTTTATAATTTTCATATAAAACCTCTCATAGAAAATAATCATTTGTTTATAATGTTTGTAAATTTTATAATACTTTTTGTCTATTTGATTTTAGTTGGTTTTGCTTTGTGTGAAAAATATATAAGAAAATTTTTTATAACTATATCTTATGTGATAACTTTCTTTATCATGGTAACTTCACCGAAAATTCTTATTCCTGCTATGGGGATTTTTACAGATAAAAGAGTTATGTTAGATCCACTTAGTGTGCTTGGTGGAATTTACACAATTATTTTTGGTTTTGTTGTGTATTCTTTTATAAAAACGATTAGAAAAAACTCCATAGTGCCAAGTTGAAAGATGTTGAATAAAATATAACAAATTTATGAAGTCAAAGAATATAAGTGCAGAAAATTATAGGTTCAATGATGAGTAAAATTACAAGGAGTATATGATGGATTGGCAACAGTATTTTCCAACTTATCATTTTAATGAAGATAAAAACAGAGATATTGCTCTAGAAGAGTATAAATTTTGCTGTAAGATTCTCGAAAGTGAAGAAAGAATTTTTGATAACTTGATTAAGTATATGCTTGCATTTGGGGCAGTGATTGTTTCTCTTCTATCAGGAGCAAATAAAGAGATTAAAAAAAATATTTGAAAATTTAACAGATAATCCTAATCATTTATGGTTTTGCATTGTTGTTTTAGCGATATTGTTTTTTGTTTTTATGACAAAAAATTTTGCAGAAAGGCAAAAATCCATTATTTTTGCAAAAAGAAAAATTATTATATTAAGAAGAATGCTTGGCATGGATTATGGAACTCAAGAATTCTTGTTTAAAAAGGGTATGTTTGAAGGTGCTAACATGCCTTTTAGTATTAGATTGAATGTTAGTTATCTGTACTCCATTATACCTATTTTATGTTTTATAACATTATTTATTATAATAAGGTCCTTTTTAGAGTATCTCTTGATTTTTACTATTGTTTTTAATTGTGCAGTGTTTGTTATGTTGTACCTGTTTTATATTTATTGTATTTTAGATGTAAATGAAACATTATCTTTGGTTATTTTAAGATTTTTGTTTTCAACTCTTGGTATAAGTTTTGTAGATAATTTTGAGCATATTCTATATAGAGCTAAATTGTCAGTTTATGAGTGTAAAAGACAAAAGATAGATTTAGATAGTCTTAAAAAAATACTGATTGCGATTGAAGATCAAAAATTTTATCAACATAAAGGAGTAGATTTTAGGGCATTGTGTAGAGCTTTGTTATCTCGTTGTAGAAAAATACCTTTTATTAAAAAAATACCTTTTATTAAAAAAATTCCATTTACTGGTGGTTCTACTATTACTCAACAGCTTTTTAGGACTTTGTTTATTGAAGATATGGATAAAAAAGTATTGAGAAGGAAGATAGCTGAAATTTTATTGAGTTATTTTTGGTTTAATAAAATTTTAAATAAAGAAGAGCAAATTGAAATCTATTTAAATGCTGTACGTTTTGATAAAAAAGTATTTGGAATAAAACAAGCAATGGGACATTTTTATAATAAATGTATTAAAAATCCTTCAAAAGCACAATCGTTTTTTCTTATCGAGCGTGTTTCTGTTACAAGCGGAATAATGCTTCCAAAAGTGATTGATACTATCGTTAGATTAGAAAAAGAAAAACTTTTAAATAAAAAGGATATTAAAGATATTATCAAAATATATACTCAAGTTCATCAAGATAATAAAATTAAAGTATTTTTTAAGAATAGAAATATTTTAGAAGAATTATCCAAAAAATATAAGTATAAAAATTAGTATTTTGATATCGTAATACTTTTACTCTGTATATTCTCACTCCAAAAAACCGCACGCAAAAACTCCATAGTGCCAAGCTAAAAGCAAAATCATGCTTTTAGCTTTAAAGTGTGATGAAAAATTTGATTTAAAAATACTTTTGATATAAATATTTTTATTATATTTATATTTTGTTTCAAATATAAACAATACTTTATATTTCATTTGTAAAGTGTAAATTTTTGTTTTTATTAAAAGAGAATTTTTATACTAAATGTTACTCTTATACTCATATAGTTAATTTTTTCTAACAAAAATACACAAAAATAAAAATATTTGTTAAGCTAGATATTTGGAAATTTTTATCAAAAGGAAAAATATGTGGCAACAAATATATAATCCATTTGACAACATACTTTTAAGTGCTTTGGTGGCTTTTTTGCCTATTTTGTGCTTTTTGCTTTCTCTTGTAGTTTTCAAACTCAAAGGCTATCAAGCAGGCTTTTTAACTCTTATTTTATCAAGTGTTGTGGCATTGTTTGCTTATGATATGCCGTTTTCTTTATTAGGTGCTAGCTTTATACAAGGTTTTGCAAATGGTATTTGGCCTATAGCTTGGATCATCATCGCGGCCATATTTTTATATAAACTTTCTATCAAATCAGGCTCGTTTGAAGTGATAAAACAAAGTGTTATGAGTATCACTCCAGATCATAGAATTCAAGTGATTTTGATTGGATTTTGTTTTGGTTCTTTTTTAGAAGGTGCTATAGGTTTTGGAGGGCCAGTGGCTATTACCGCTGCATTACTTGTAGGACTTGGGCTTAGACCATTATACGCTGCAGGACTTTGTCTCATAGCCAATACCGCTCCGGTAGCTTTTGGAGCAGTTGGAATTCCTATTATAGCGATGAGTAATCTAGCAGGTATAGAACAGCACGGTGTTTCAGCTATGGTGGGTAGAATGCTTGTGCCTCTTAGCTTGACTATACCATTTTTTATAGTATTTTTAATGGATGGTTTAAAAGGGGTTAAAGAAACCTTTCCTGCTATTTTTGTCGCAGCCGTTTCTTTTACTGCTACACAATTTTGGAGTTCAAATCATTTAGGCGCAGAACTTCCAGATATTATTTCAGCGGTTGTTTCTTTGTCTGTTACTACGATATTTTTAAAATTTTGGAAGCCAAAAAATATTTTTAGATTAGATGATGTAAAAGACTTTGAAAACTCACAAAAGCTAGAATTTAAAAAAGTATTTTTAGCTTGGATTCCTTTTATACTTTTGATTATTTGCATTATTATATGGACTCAACCTTGGTTTAAGGCTTTATTTGCTAAAGATGGAATATTAAATTTTATGCAATTTACTTTGAAATTTAATGAAGCCTTAGGAGCTATCATAAGTCCTGATATAGTTAATCCACAAATCACAAAAACAATGATTCCATCACATACTATAGATTTAGTAGCACAAGCAGGAACTGCTATTTTAGTGGCTGCTTTAATGAGCATTGTTGTGTTGAAAATAAAAATCAACGAAGCTACCGAGTGTTTTTGGGAAACTTTAAAAGAAATGGCCACTCCATGCTTAACTATAGGCTTAGTAGTTGCTTTTGCCTTTATAGCTAAAAATAGCGGTATGAGTACTACTTTAGGACTTGCTTTTTCAAATACAGGCGATGCTTATGCATTTTTTTCTCCCATCATAGGATGGATAGGTGTGTTTTTAACAGGTTCTGATACTAGTTCAAATTTGCTTTTTGGGACATTACAGCAAGTTAGTGCTCAAAAGTTAGGAATTTCAGAAACTTTATTTTTAGCAGCAAATTCTGTTGGTGGAGTTGTGGGTAAAATGATATCTCCTCAAAGTATAGCGGTAGCTTGTGCAGCAGTTGGACTTGTAGGAAAAGAATCTGAATTGTTTAGATTTACTTTAAAATACTCAATAGGTTTTATAATTCTAATAGGAATTTGGACTTTTGTTATAGCATTTTTCTTCCACGGGATCATCCCTGAAGCAGTGCTTTTAAAATAAGGATTGATGATGAAAAAAGTGTATTTATTTGCTACTTGTTTGGGTAGTGCGATAATGCAAGAAAGTGTTTTAAACGCGGTTAGACTTTTAAGAAGAGAGGGAGTTGAGGTTATATTTAAAAAGCAGCAAACTTGTTGCTCTCAACCCTCATTTAATTCAGGGTATTTTAAAGAAAGTAAAAATATAGCTTTGCATAATATAAAACTTTTTACTCAAGATTATCCTATAGTAGTGCCAAGCGGTTCTTGTGCGGGGATGATGAGTCATGATTATTTAGAGCTTTTCAAAGATGATGAGCATTTTAACTTGGTAAAGGAATTTAGCTCTAGGGTGATTGATCTTAGCCAGTATTTAGATGAGGTTTTAAAGGTTGATTATGAAGACAAAGGCGAACCTATAAAAGTGACTTGGCACTCTAATTGCCATGCATTAAGAATTCAAAAAAGCATACAAGCGAGCAAAAATCTGCTAAAAAAACTCAAAAATGTGGAATTAATTCCTCTAGAATTTGAAGAAGAATGCTGTGGTTTTGGAGGAACTTTTTCTGTGAAAGAGCCTCAAATTTCAAACTCTATGGCACAAGAAAAAATCAAAGATATCCAAAATACAGGCGTAAAATATGTATTAAGTTCTGATGGTGGGTGTTTGATGAATATTGCAGGCACGATGAGTAAAATGGGGCTTGATATAAAAGGAATTCATTTGTATGATTTTTTAAACAAGCGTCTTGAAGGAGTTGTGATATGAAAATGACACATGAACAAATTGTGGATGTGAAAATTCATGATAAGCAAATGCGAGAGAATTTAAGATCTGCCATGCATACTTTGCAAAAAAATCGTTTAAAAGTTATAGATGAGAAATTTAATGATTGGCAAGGACTAAGATCTAAAGCTAAGCAAGCTAAAAACAATGCTTTATCAACTTTACACGATAGGCTTTTAGAATTTGAACAAAATGCCACTAAAAATGGCATAAATGTCCATTGGGCGAGTTCTGATGAGGATGCCTGTGAGATTATATATGAATTAATGGTAGAAAAAAACATCGGTAAAATTCTAAAAGGTAAATCTATGGCTAGTGAGGAAATAGGTTTAAACCACTACCTAGAATCCAAAGGCTTAAAAGCCATAGAAACAGATTTAGGCGAACTTATATTGCAGTTAAATGATGAAACTCCCGTGCATATTGTAGTTCCAGCGGTACATAAGAACCGCTATGAAATTGGTAAAATTTTTCAAGAAAAATTAGGCTCTAATTTAGAAAGTGAGCCAGAAAAGCTAAATTCTATTGCAAGAAAGCATTTAAGAGATGAATTTGAAGGGCTTAAAATGGGACTTAGCGGAGTAAATTTTGCTATGTCTAAAGAAGGCGCTTTTTGGCTTATAGAAAATGAGGGAAATGGTAGGATGTGCACCACAGCAAGTGATATACATGTAGCACTTTGTGGTATAGAAAAAGTTATGGAAAGCTTTGAAGATGCTGCCACTATGGTGTCTTTACTTACTCCATCAGCTACGGGTCAATTTATACCAACTTATAACAATATCATTACAGGACCTAGAAAAAATGGAGATTTAGATGGCCCAAAAGAAGTGCATATTATTCTTTTTGATCATAATAGAAGCAAAATGCTAAATGATGAAGATTATTATGAAGCTTTGCGTTGTATAAGATGTGGGGCTTGTATGAATTTTTGTCCTGTGTATGATAAAATAGGCGGCCATACTTATCAAAGTGTATATCCAGGGCCGATTGGAGAAGTCATAAGTCCTAATCTTTTTGGTATGCAAGAAAATGGTGATATTCTTACTTTTTGCTCGCTTTGTGGAAGATGTTCTGAAGTTTGTCCAGTAAGAATTCCTCTTGCGGATTTAATACGCAAATTAAGAGCAGCAAAAATAGGTCAAGGAAGTTTTGATAATATCACTCCAAATACTGCTGAAGCTATGGCATTTAAGATTTTTGAAAAAGTAGCTACAACTCCTATTATTTGGAAAAATACTTTAGCAAATTTACATAATTTTAATTGGCTTTTGCAAAAAGGAAAAAATTCTTTACCAGTAGTTAAAAAATGGAGTGCTTATAAGGAATTTCCACAAATAAAACTTGATCTTTATAAAGAACTTGAAAATATGCAAGGAGTAAAGTGTGAGTAGAATAAATGAAATTTCTTCACAAAGCAAAAAAACTATTTTGGATAAGATTAAAAATACACATTTATCTTTTGAAAAAATCCCGACTATGGATCCTATAGAGCATATCAAAACAAGTGATGATATGTATAGTGAGTTAAAAGAAAAAATGAGTGCAAATAAATACATAGTAGAAGAAAGCTCGTTAGAAGAATTAGAAGAAAAAATCAATCAAATTGTTAAAAGTTATGGCTATAAAAGTCTTATTTATCCTGATAATTTAAATTTAGATATAAATAAAATTGAAGCCGAAAAAAAGACTTGTTTTAATCAAGAGATTGAAAAAATACGAAAAGAAGTTTTTCATAGTGATTTTTCTATCATCCAAGCAAGAGTTGGAGTAAGCTCACATGGCGTTGCTTTAGTTTTGTCTGATAAAACTCAACCAAGAATGCTTTCTTTGGCTCCTATGCTTTGTATTGTTTTATTAAAAAAAGAAAATATTGTAAAAAGCATTAGTCAAGCATTGAATTTAGTAAAAGAAGAAAATAAAATTTTACCTAGCAATATTTTGTTTATAGCAGGGCCATCAAGAACTGCAGATATTGAACTTATCACTGTTTTTGGAGTTCATGGATCTCAAAAGGTTCATATTATACTTTATTGATTTATTTAGAATTTGCACTTAGTGTAAATTCTAAAATCACCTTCAAATCAAAAATTAACTTCTTGGTTTTTAAAACATTAATTAAATTATATTTTTATCAACCTTTGCTATTTTATTGATTTTAGTTATATTTAAGATATTTTTTGACATAGTAAAAAAGGTATTAACTTAAATTTTAAAACTATAAAAAGGAAAATCATGTTAAAAACAAGTTTTAAAAAGGCAGTATTTTTACCAAGTATTAGTATTATAGTTGTTTTAAGCCTTAGTTGTATTTTCTTGCCTAAACTTACAAATGATTTTATCAATCATATAAAAAGTGGAATTTTTGCAAATTTTTCATGGTTTTACATATTAAGCGTGAGTTTTTTTGTGTGTTTTATGCTTGCACTCGCACTTTCAAAATTTGGCGATATTAAACTCGGCGATGATGATGAAAAACCTCATTTTAAATTTACTTCTTGGCTTGCTATGCTTTTTGCTACGGGTATGGGTGTGGGGCTTATGTATTTTGGTGTGGCTGAACCCCTCATACATAAAAAAGCCTTACAATCAAGCGATGAAGAAGCTATGCTACATACTATCTTTCACTGGGGAATTCACCCATGGGCTATTTATGGGGTGTGTGCTTTGGCTATGGCGTATTTTGGTTTTAGATATAAAATGCCTCTTAGTTTGCGTAGTGCTTTTTACCCTTTACTTAAAGATAAAATTTATGGTTTTTGGGGAAATTTGGTTGATATGCTTGCTTTAATTGTCACGGTTTTTGGCATTAGCACTACACTTGGTTATAGTGCATCTCAACTAAATGCGGGCTTTTCAAATTTGGGTATTTTAAACGGACAAAGCTTTTTAGAACAAAGCGTGATTATAATCATCATTATTTCTTTAGCCACACTCTCATCGATTAGTGGCTTAACAAAGGGTTTAAAAATTTTAAGTGAAGCAAATTTAGTTTTTGCAGTGTGTTTAATGCTTTTTGTGCTTTTTTCAACAAATACCATCCAAATTCTTTCACAATTTAGCTCTAATATTGGAAATTATTTGCAAAATTTAATTTCTTTGAGCTTTAAGACTTATTATTATGAAAAAGAACATATAGAATGGTTTAATAATTGGACTATTTATTATTGGGCTTGGTGGCTTAGTTGGGCGCCTTTTGTGGGCTTTTTCATTGCTAAGATTTCTCGTGGTAGAACGATAAGGGAATTTATTTTTGGCGTGCTTGTAGTGCCTACTAGTTTTAATATACTTTGGTTTAGCATTTTTGGCAATAGTGCTTTAAATTTCAATGATATTTTAAGTCCTTTTACTTCAGCACCTGAAAGTTTGCTTTTTTATTTTTTACAAAATTTTTCTTTTTCTTATTTTAGTTCTTTGCTTGCGCTTTTGGTTTTAGCTTTGTTTTTCATCACTTCAGCAGATAGTGGGATATTTGTGTTAAATTCTTTAAGTAGTGGTGGCGCTCATGAGCCATACAAATGGCAAAATATCCTTTGGGGTTTTGTGCTTGCGCTTTTAGCTACTTCTTTGCTGTATTCAGGCGGCTTGGGGGCGATTTTAAGTATCACTATGATAGTGGCTTTACCTTTTGCATTTTTGCTTTGTTTGATGTGTTTTTCATTGCTTAAAGGCTTAATTGTAGATGTGAATTACTCTTTAACTAAGCTTAGTCAAAGCAGTGTGTATTTTACAGGAGAATTTTGGCAAGAAAGACTTGCTAGAATTTTAAAACAAAGCAAAGAACAAGACATACAAAATTTCTTAAATACCAAAGTTAAAAATGCTATGGAATCACTCAGTCAAAGTCTAAAAAACTACGGCTTGAAAACACAGATCGTTCAAGAAAAATCAAGTATAAGTTTGATTATAAAAAAAGAATTTGCAAAAGATTTTATCTATGGAGTGCAAGTGGTAAAAAAACAAGCAAGCCAAAGCATAATCGATGATAAATTTATGCCAACTTATTCTAAAGAATTTATCTTTGAGCCACAAACTTTCTTTGCTGATTCGCGTAATGGTTATAATATAGAGTATTTAAACGAGCAAGAAATCATCGTAGATATACTAAAGCAATATGAGAGGTATTTGCAACTTTTATTTGATGATAAAAATGAAATTTTTACCAAAGCTTATGATTAAAAAGCGTTATAATTACACTTTATTCTTATAAGAAAGGCCTTTTATGTTGAGATTTTTTTTAATGTTTTTTTGTGCTTTAAATCTTTTTGCTATTACGCCAAAAGATACGATCGTTATAGCAGTGGAAAATGAGCCAGAGCGTATAAATCCGCTTTTTAGTGAAGATCATGATGTGGCAATTGCTCTTGTGTTTTCAGGACTTACACGCTTTGATGAAAATATGAGCTTAGCGCCTGATCTTGCTAGATCTTGGAAAGTTAGTAAAGATGGGCTTGTTTATGAATTTACTTTAAGAGATGATATATTGTGGCATGATGGGACTAAATTTAGTGCCAAAGATGTGGAATTTAGTATAAATGCTTTAAAAGATGAGAAGTTAAATTCACCCTCAAAGGTAAATTTTGACGCAGTTAAAGAAGTAAAAATCATCGATGATTATCATTTGATTATCACACTTTCAAAGCCTTTTCCTGCATTTTTAGACGCTTTGAGTGTGGGAATTTTACCAAAACATTTACTTGAAAAAGAAAATTTAAATACTACTAAATTTAATCAAATGCCTATAGGAACAGGACCATATAAGCTAAAACAATGGAAAAAAGGTCAATACATGATCTTAGAAGCAAATGAAAATTATCATTTAGCTAAGGTAAAAACACCAAAACTCATACTAAAACATATTAAAGATCCAAGTATTAGTGCTATTGAGCTTAAAAATGGTTCTATTGATGTAGCTTTAGTTGATTTTGCTCTAGCTTCAAATTTTGCAAATGATAAAAACTTTAAAATGCTTATAGAGCCTTCGGCTGATTATCGTGCTTTGATGTTTAATTTTAATCATGAGTTTTTAAAAGATCAAAATGTGCGTTTAGCGCTAAATTATGCTATCGATAAAAAAGCTATTGTGAATTCTCTTTTGCATTCTTTTGGAAAAGTAGCAAATCATCCTTTGGAAAAATCATGGGCAAATCCTAAAGAATTTGCAACTTATATTTATGATGTAAAAAAAGCAAATGAGCTTTTAGCAAAAGCAGGCTTTGTGAAAAACAAAAATGGAATTTTAGAAAAAAATGGCAAAGAATTTAGCTTTGAAATGTATGCTATGAGCGAAGATCCACTAAGAATAGCTTTGGTAAATATCTTACAAAGTGAGTTTTTAAAGCTTGGCATTAAAGCAAAGGCGGTTGCTAAGCCAAGTGGAAGTTTTGACTATACTAAGATTGACAGCTTTTTGGTAGGTTGGGGTAGTCCTTATGATCCTGATTTTCATACTTTTAGAGTTTTTGAAAGCTCTCAAGATAGTGCTTTAAACTCTAGTGGATGGAATTTTGGTCATTATCAAAATGCTAAAGTTGATGAAGCTTTGATAAAAGCTAGAAATTCACTTGATGTAAATGAAAGAAAAAAATACTATAAAGAATTTATTGACGCTTTATATAAAGATCCTGCATTTTTATTTATAGCTTATATCGATTATCCTTTAGTTTTTGCTAAAAATATCCAAGGTATAAAACCTCATATTTTAGGTCATCATGGGGTAGGTTTTACTTGGAATGCTTATGAGTGGAGCAAAAATTAGTGCTAAAACTCATTTTTAAACGCCTTTTATGGGCGTTTTTTTTGATGATTTTTGCAAGTTTTTTATGTTTTGTGATGATTTATCATGCTAAAGGAAGTGTGGTTTTTGCTAGTGTGCCTCAAGGAACTAGCCTTAAAATAAAAGAAGAAATTGAGCATAATTTAAATTTAGACAAGCCTTTATTAGAGCAGTATGAAAATTGGCTTTTTAATGCCATGAAAGGCGACTTTTCCTACTCTTTAATCAGCGGAGAAAAGGTTAGTGAAATTTTAAAAGAAAAACTTCCCTATACCATCATACTAGGAAGTTTGGCTTTTTTGGTGCTTTTTGTGTTGTCTTTGGTTTTGGCACTTTTTTGCGTTCTTTATAAAGATAGTTTTTTGGATAAAATTATTACCTTTTCAACGATGAGTTTTTTTGCATTGCCTACTTTTTCTTTATCGCTAATGCTTATTTTAGTTTTTACTGTATTTTTTAAGCTTTTTCCAAGTTCGGCTATTGCTGATATTGGCTTTGAAGATGATATATTTAATCGTTTGTGGCATTTGTTTTTACCAGTGTGTGCTTTAGTGCTTTCACATTTAGCTGTTTTTGTGCGTTTTATAAGGACAAGTTTGATTGATAGTTTAAATCAGGGCTTTATAGAAAGTGCTTTTGCAAGAGGGCTTAGTAAAAAAAGAATTTATTTGCATTTTGTATTAAAAGATGCTTTTGCTTCTATACTCGCGTATTTTGGTGCTTCCTTTGTGAGTTTTTTAATGGGAACTTATATAGTAGAAAGTGTGTTTTCTTATGAGGGTATTGGAAATTTAGTGATTAAAAGTATATTGTTTAAAGACTATCCTGTGGTGCTAGCTGTGGTAATTTTTAGCATTTTAGTGGTAGTGCTTGTAAATTTGATCGTAGAGATAATTTGCAAGATGATTAATTCAAGGTTTGCCAATGCGTAAGTTTTGCGTGATGATGATTTTGCTAAGTTTTATTTTAGCACTTTTTGCACCTTTAATAAGCTCTTATGATCCTAATTTAGTGGATTTAAGCAAGGCTAAAATAGCCCCAAATTTAAGTCATATTTTTGGCACAGATTTACTTGGTAGAGATGTTTTTACGCGTATTTTATATGCCTTGCGTATTTCTTTATTTGTAGGGGTAATGGCGGCATTTTTTAGCGTACTTTTTGCTTGTGTTTATGTGTTTTTAACAAGATTTTTTGCTTATGCTTTTTTTGCTAGAGTGCTTGATATGCTTTTGGCTTTACCTTCTTTACTTGTGATTATGTTTTTTCAAAGTTTTTTGGCGGGATCTTTGTGGAGTATGATTTTTATCATCGCTTTGGGGCATTTTGCTTTTGTGGCAAAAGTATTTGATACTCAGCTTAATAAATTTCAAAAACTTGAGTTTTATCAAAATGCTATCATTCTAGGCTCTAGTAAGATGAAAGCTTTATTTAGTGAGCTTTTACCTGCTTGTTGGAATTTGCTTTTTGTGCTTTTTGTTTTAAATATCGCCCATGCTATTACAAGTGAAGCTACTTTAAGCTTTTTTGGCTTGGGTGTAGAGCTTTGGACTCCAAGTTTAGGAAATATGTTAAATGAAGCAAGTAAGGCTGTGTTTTTAGGATTTTGGTGGATGATAGTTTTTCCAGTAGCCTTTATACTTATGCTTATCCTACCTTTGCTTGCTTTGGGTAATGACTTACAAGAAGAGATTAAAGCATGATAGAAATTGCAAATTTAAATCTTAGCTTTAAAGATAAGATCTTATTAAAAGATATAAATCTTAATTTAGAAGATGGTAAAGCTTTGGCTATCATGGGTAAAAGTGGAGCGGGAAAAAGCTTGCTTTTAAAAAGCATGATTAAGCTTTTTGATAAACACTATAAACTCAATGCACAAAAATTTAGGATAGATCAAAAAGATATTTTAATTTTAAAAGAAAAAGAGCTAAATATTTTAAGAACTAAGGTAAATTTACTTTTTCAAGATGTTTATGGGAGTTTTTATCCTCTTGTTGATATAGGGAGTTATTTTAATATAGTTTTAAAAACTCATACTAATTTAAGCACAAAAGAGATTAAAGAAAAGGCCTTTTATTATTTTGAGTGTTTAGGGCTTAAAAATCATGATCTTTTATGGCATTCTTTTATATATCAGCTAAGTGGTGGTATGGCAAGACGCATTCAAATAGCTCTAGCTTTACTAAGCGAGGCTAAGTATTTATTGTGTGATGAGATTACAAGCTCACTTGATAGAGCTAATGAAGAAAAAATCATCGCTATTTTAAAAGAGTTAAAAACACAATTTAAAAATCTCATTTTCATTACTCATGATATAAATTTAGCTAAAGAGCTTTGTGATGAGGTGGCTATCATAGAAGATAAAACTTTGATTTATCAAATGCCCGTGAAAGAGTTTTTAAGCAATCCAAAAGGTGTTTTTGCTAAAGAATTGTTAAATTATTTTGAGAATGAGAATGTTTTTAGAAGTTAAAAATTTAAGCAAATCTTATAAATTTAAAAAACATTGGTATTTAAAGGAAGAGGAAATTTTTGTTTTTAAAGATGTGAGTTTTTCTCTAAATCAAAATGAAAATTTATTGCTTTGTGGGGAAAGTGGTAGCGGTAAAAGCACTTTGGCTAAAATTCTTTGTATGCTTGAATGTGCAAATACTGGAGAAGTTTTGTTTGAAAATGAAAATATATTAAATTTAGATTTTAACGCTCAAAGAAAATTACGCCAAAAAATTCAATATATTTTCCAAGATCAAAAGTTAGCTTTAAATCCTTACAAAAGTGCCAAAAGACTTTTGATTGATGTGTATGAAAATTTTAAACTTAAGCCCGATTTTGGAGAGCTTTTTAAACTTTTTGATGCTTTTGAGCTTGAAAAAGATATTTTAAATTTAAAACCTTCTAAATTAAGTGGCGGTCAAAGCCAAAGATTAGGTTTGATTAGAGCTTTGCTTTTAAAACCAAAATTGCTTATTTTAGATGAAATCACAGCAGCACTTGATATACCAACTGCTTGTAAAATTCTAAATTATTTATATGTTTTTCAAAAAAAATACGATATTACTTATATTTTTATTTCTCATCAGGAAAAAATCTTACAAAATATTTGCCATAAAAAAATGTATTTATAATAAAGATAAAAACTGTTTCATTTTGAAATACATAAAAATTTATTTTTTTGATAATAAGTTTTTATATAGCTAAATTGAAGTAAAATAAATTTAATTATGCTTAAATAAAAGGTTTATTATGACGCACGCAACTATAGAGCATCAATACTTTGGCATCTTTGCAATGCTTGTTATTGCAAGTGTTATATTTTTTACTTTGGTGTATATTTCTTCTAAAATAGGTTCTAAGCTAGCCTCTCATAATAGAAAAAAACTTGGACTAGGAATTTATGAGTGCGGGCCTATGGCTTCTAAACAAGCAAATAAAATCAATTCTCAATTTTTTGTTTTTGCTTTGATTTTTATTTTGCTTGATATTGAAGTGGTGTTTTTATTTCCTTGGGCGGTGATTTTTAAAGATTTAACCGCAGAACTTTCAAAATATGGCTTATCTTTATTTGCCTTAGTGGAAGTGTTTGTTTTTATTTTATTACTTGCAGTAGGCTTTTTATATGCTTATAAAAAAGGAGCATTTGCATGGCAGAGTATCAAAAAATGAGTAATGCGCCAGTTGTTTTAACTACGGTTGATAAGTTAGTGCAATGGGGTAGAAGTAATTCTTTATGGGCACTATCTTATGGACTTGCTTGTTGTGCTATTGAAATGATGGCAGCAGGTGGTGCAAGATATGATTTTGATAGATTTGGAACAATTTTTAGAGCAAGTCCAAGACAATCTGAAGTAATGATTATAGCGGGTACTTTAAGTAAAAAACATGCTGAATTTACAAGAAGACTTTATGATCAAATGCCTGATCCTAAATGGGTTATTTCTATGGGTTCTTGTGCAAATACCGGCGGTATGTTTAATACCTATTCTACTGTCCAAGGAGTGGATAGGATTATTCCTGTTGATATTTATGTACCAGGCTGTGCCCCGCGTCCTGAAACTTTTCAATTTGCTTTGATGATTTTGCAAAAAAGAATTCGTAAAGAAAAAGCAAGCAGAAAAATAGCTCCAAAAAGGCTTATATGATGAGAAAATATAGCGATAAGAAAAATGCTCAGTTAAAAAATTATTATGAGGATAGATTTTACCATGCACCTGCAACTAAAAAACTAAGCATAGAAAGCAGTATTTTTGAGAGTGATCATCAAATTTTAAGCCAAGAATTTGAGTTAAAAAATTCTTTTATAGAGCTTGATTTTTGGGTGATTGAGATAAACAAAGATGATAATGTTGCTATTCTTGATAAGCTTAAGAATTTAGGTTATAGCTGTTTTACTGACGCAAGTGCGATTGATTTTGTCGCTCAAAAACAGGGTTTTGAAGTATATTATCAGCTTTTAAATATGGAGAAAAATTTAAGAGTGAGAATAAAAACTTTCGTTGGTTTAAAAGAAAGGCTTCAAAGTGTTATGAGCGTTTTTAAGGGTGCTAATTGGTGTGAGAGAGAAATATATGATATGTTTGGAATTTTCATCATCAATCATCCGAACTTAAAAAGACTTTTAATGCCTGATGATTGGTATGGATATCCTTTTTTAAAAAGCTATCCTTTGCATGGTGATGAATTTGCTAAATGGTATGAGATAGATAAAATTTTTGGTAAAGAATACCGCGAGGTTGTAGGTGAAGAAAATAGAGATCCAGGTTTTGTAGATGAAAAAGACACGCTAAACTTTAGTAGAATTTATCATGAGGTTGGTAAAGGCGAAGCTCCAAGAGAGGATAAATACCTACAAGAATATCAAGAAGAAGGTGGCGTGCCTTTTGTTAAAAAAGCCAAAAGAACGCAAGTAAAAATTTTAGATAAGAGAAGATAAAATGCAAATTTCTACTAAATTAAAACCTTATTATGAAAATATAAGCTTTGAGCGTGAAGATGGCACCATGATAGTAAATCTTGGCCCTCAACATCCAAGTGCTCATGGAAATTTACGCCTTATTTTAGAGCTTGATGGAGAAGAAATCACCAAGGCTGCTCCTTGTATAGGTTATATGCATCGTGGTATGGAAAAAATGGCTGAAAATATGATCTATCAAGAGTTTATCCCAACTACTGATAGAATGGATTATATCGCAGCTAGTGCAAATAATTATGCCTATGTAGCTGCTGTGGAAAAACTTTGTGGTTTGGAAATTCCACGCAGAGCAAGTGTGATAAGGATGATTTTACTTGAGTTAAACCGTATTGCTTCGCATTTGTTATGGCTTGCTACACATGCGCTTGATATTGGTGCGATGACAGTATTTTTATACTGCTTTAGAGAGCGTGAGTATGTGCTTGATCTAATAGAAAAATATTGCGGGGCAAGACTTACGCATTCATCTATGAGAATAGGCGGGGTAATGCTTGATTTACCTGAAGGTTTTTTAGATGAACTTTTGGTATTTTGTAATAAATTTCCAAATGATATAAAAGATTATGAAGCTTTGCTTGATGATAATAGAATTTGGCGCGCAAGAACTGAAAATGTAGGAGTTGTAAGCAAAGAACAAGCGCTAAGTTGGGGTTGTAGTGGGGTTATGCTAAGAGGAAGTGGTATTGCTTATGATGTTAGAAAAGAAGAGCCTTATTTGCTTTATGATGAGGTAGATTTTGGCGTGCCTGTGGCCAAAATGGGTGATTCTTATGCAAGATATAAGGTTTATATGCAAGAATTTAGAGAAAGTTTAAAAATTTTAGTTCAATGTGCTAAGCTTTATCAAGATACTCCGCCTGAAATTTTATGCAATCATCCTGAGTATGTAAGTGCTTCAAAAGAGCAAATCATGACGCAAAATTATTCTCTTATGCAACATTTTGTCCTAGTAACCCAAGGTCTAAAACCACCAAAAGGAGAGGTGTATGTGCCAACTGAAAGTCCAAAAGGCGAACTTGGATTTTTTATCCACTCAGATGGTAGCGGCAGGCCATATAGATTAAGAGCTAGAACCCCAAGCTTTTTTCATTGTGCATTTTTAGAAGAAATGCTTGTTGGATCATATTTGGCTGATGCAGTGGCAATTTTAGGAAGTATTAATATAGTTTTAGGCGAGATAGACCGATGAGACGCGTGGATTTAAGAAAAAGTCAAGATTTGTTTAAGGATTTAGAACAAATCATTCAAAATTCTTACATGGGTGAAGTTTTAGTAGTTTTATTTGAAATAGGAGATTTTTCTAATGTAGAAAAAAGTTTTGCTTTCATAAAAGAGCAAAATTGTGAACTTTTAAATTCTTTAAAATTTAATCAAGTAGATTGGACTATAGTTTTTAAAAAGGTAGGACAATGAAATTAGCAAAATATCAAGAAGGCTTAAATGCTTTGTGTTTTGTGGATTTGCTTTCTTTAAAAAATCCTTCACTTTGCGCTAAGCTTAACAAAAGTAAAAATTATAATATTTCTTGTTTAGAGGATAAAAATTTAAAAGCAAACTTTTATAAATGTGAGATTGCAAGTGTGCCTTTCGTGCTTGCTTTGCTTTGTAAGATGAGCTTGGAGACTGAATTTGACGAATTTGATGAGGGGTATTTAAGTGCTGAATCTTGCTTTGGTGAAGAAGAAGCTTTAGAGATTTTAGAGTTTTTAAAAGAAGCAAAATGTATTATTTTTGATGAAAATTTATATCAACATAAAGATTTTGAAAATATTAAGTATTTTTTAGAAAAACTTTGTCATAAATTTAATCTTTTGCTAATTTGCTCTAATGAAAATGAAGAAAATTTATCAATACAAAATTCTTTTAGTGAGCTTTTAGAACTTGATAATTTTGATGGAACTATTATCATGCAAGCACCTTTGGGAGACAAAAATTTGCATTGCTCTTCTTCCTTTGCTTTAATTGCTAAGGTTAAGGATGAGGATAAAATTAATTTAAAAATAAACACTCAAGAATTTACAACTATAGTAAAAATCAATCATGATTTGAAAGGCACGGTGGCTTTGTTTGATTATGAAAGCGCTGATTTTGCTTTTTCAAAAGCTCAAGTTAAGGTTATAAAATGAAAGTTATCATTAATGGTATAGAATGTGAGGCAAATGAGGGTGAGTATATCTTAAATGTCGCAAGAAAAAATGATATTTTCATTCCTGCAATTTGTTATTTAAATGGTTGTTCTCCAACACTTGCTTGTCGTATGTGTATGGTAGAAGCTGATGGTAAAAAGGTTTATTCTTGTAATACTAAAGTTAAAGAAGGTATGGTAGTAGAGAGTGATTTATCAAATTTATGGGATGAGCGTAATGCTATCATGCAAGCATATTGCATTAATCATCCTTTGCAATGTGGGGTATGTGATAAATCCGGTGAGTGCGAGCTTCAAAACTTTACACACAAAGCAAGAGTAAATGTGCAAAATTATTGGATTAAAGATACCCATAAAGAGCATAAAAAATGGGGCGAGATTAATTATGATCCAGCTTTATGTATCGTGTGTGAAAGATGTATTACAGTTTGTAAAGATAAAATAGGAGAAAGTGCTTTAAAAACTACTCCAAGAGGGGCAAGCGCGCCCGATGCAAGCTTTAAAGAAAGTATGAGTAAAGATGCATTAGCTATTTGGACTAAATTTCAAAAGAGTTTAATTGCGCCAAATGGTGGCGATATACTTGACTGTTCTTTTTGTGGAGAATGTACAAGTGTATGTCCAACGGGAGCTTTGGTGGGTTCGGCTTTTCAATATACATCTAATGCTTGGGAGTTAAAGAAAATTCCAGCTAGTAATCCACATTCAAGTGATTGTGAGTTGATGTATTATGATATTAAACAAACTAGTATTAATAATCAAAAAGAAAAAATTTATAGAGTGAGCAATGATTTTGCTTTTGCTACGCTAAATAAAGCTGCAAGATATGGTTTTAATACCCAAAATGAAGTTCAAGGTAAAGACGAAAAAGCTTTTGAAAAACTAGTAAATATGATAAAAAATAATGAAATAAAAAATATTTTATTTAATAGTTTTATTACTAATGAAGAAGCTTTAATCTTGCAAAATTTAAGTAAAAAATTTAATCTTAATCTTATAAATCATGAAGCTAAAAAATTCCAAGATTTCCTAGCTTGTTTTTATCAAAATGCAAATGCAATGTATAATGCAAATACAGACGATATCACTCAAAGTGATTTTTTAATCATCGTAGGTTCATTTTTACGCTATGATGCGCCAACGCTAGGATATAAAGTTAATAACGCTTTGGTAATGAATAAAGGTGCAGGGCTATATTTTCACCCTATAAAAGATAAAGGCGTGGATAAATATTCTAAAAATTTCTTGCAGATTAATCATGATATTAAAGATAATGAAAGTATTTTATTATTTATCTTGCAAAAATTTGCCAAAGAGCTTCCGCAGGATTTTAAAAACACATTAGAAAATGCGTATTATCAAGATACAAAAGAAATAGAAGAAACTATCAATGAAGAAGTTACTGAAAAGATAGAAAAGCAAAATGAAAACGGCGAAACTATTATAGAAGAAGTTAAAAAACTTGTGCCTAAAAAAATTAAAAAAAGCATAGAGGTGCAAAGATCAAATTATGCGAAAAATTTTGGCATAGATGAGGATATTTTAGAAACTTTACTCGCAAAAAAGCAAAAATTTACACTTATTATAGGAAGTGATTTTTACTATGATGAGCAAAGTGTCAAGCTAGCAAAACTTTGTGCTTTGGTGCAAAAATATACTGATTTTAAAGTCTTTTTAAATCCAACTTGCACTAATACCTTAGGTGTGAGTTTAATTTGTGATTTAAGTCAAGATTTTCAAGCAGGAAAAACATTAGGTTATAACGAAAAAGGCGATTTTACTTTTTCTTATGATGGGCATTTTGATCTTGCAAGTTCTAGTTTAAATCAACAAGAAGGTAGCTTTGTAAATTATGATAAAAGATTAGTTCCTACAAATGCGGCTTTAGAATTTAAAGGTTATTTTTTAAATGATTTGGCAAATGCCTTAGGTTTTGATGAAGAATTTACGATCAACTATACTAAATTTTTACCACAAAATAAAGGCTTTAGGGTAATTGACTTTGATGAGTTAGAAAATCATTATGATAATGGTGGGGTAAATCATAGAGGTTATGAGCTCGATTTTTCCCATTTTGAGTTTGAAAAAACATTAAGTGTTCAAGAAGTTAAAGAGCAAAATGAAGGAAATTTAACTTTATATCATGCAAATAGCATTCATCAGTTTTCAAAGCTTAGTAATAGAGCTTTTAATGAGGTTGGAGCTTTATTTTTATCGTCTGATTTAATGCAAAAATTTGATTTAAACCAAGATGATAGTGTTATTTTAAAAAATGAAAAAACTCAAATTGCTATAAGTGTAAAATGTGATGAATCTTTAGAAAATGGTGCGTATTTAGGGGATTATGATAGTAAGATTGATTATAAATCTTTATTTGATAATACTCGATATGTAAAAGTTTGGCTTGAAAAAGCAGGAGCTAAAATATGAGTGATATTACTTTTTTTATTGTAGAAACAATTATAAAATGCGTGCTTGTTATAGCTATTTTTGCTACTTTAGCAGGCTTGGCAACTTATCTTGAAAGAAAGGCTTTGGCTTTATTTCATCGTCGTTTAGGGCCTGATATGGTAGGTCCTTTTGGATTGCTTCAAGTAGTTGCTGATATGATTAAACTTTTTACTAAAGAGGATATAGTACCAACTTATGCTCAAAAAGTGGTGTTTTTAATCGCTCCATTGATTGCAGCAATTTGTGCTTTTGTAGCAATTGCAGCTATACCTATTTTTCCTGAATTTACTTTATTTGGTAGAGTGATTCGTCCTATTATCGCTGATATTAATGTAGCCTTGCTTTTTGTTGTAGGTATGGGTGGAGTTAGTTTTTATGCGATTTTTTTAGGAGGTTTAGCAAGTAATAATAAATGGTCGCTGCTAGGCGGGGCAAGAGGGCTTGTTTCTATTATCTCTTATGAGAGCGTTGCAGGGCTTTCTTTGGTGTGTGTTGTAATGCTTGTTGGATCTTTGTCTTTAGTAGATATTAATAACTATCAAAGTGATGGCATACTTTCTTGGCTTATTTTTAAACAACCTTTAGCTTTTATTTTATTTGTGATAGCTATTTTTATAGAAACTAATAGAACTCCACTTTGTTTAAGTGAAAACGAAACTGAACTTGTTTCAGGTTATGGCACTGAATATAGCGGACTTAGATGGGGTATGTTTTTTATCGGAGAATATACAGCCATGATTACCGGAGCGATTATGATATCGCTTTTATTTTTGGGTGGATTTAATGATTTTTGGATTATACCAGGGGCTATTATGATGCTTTTGAAAGTGTCTTTTGTGTTCTTTTGGTATTTTTGGGCTAGAGGTGCTTTTCCGCAACTGCGTCCTGATCAAGTAATGAGAATGTGTTATTTGATTTTAATACCTTTAGCGGTTTTAAATTTATTAATTAGTGCTTTAGTGCTTGTGATATAGGAAAAAACAATGAAAAAAGGTTATTTTAAAGTAGATTTTGAGCGTAAAAATCCTCAAAATACTTATGAAAAATTCATACAAGTAATCAAGCGTTCTTTAAATACGGAGCTTTTTGTAGGTTTATTTGTCGTATTAAGAGAAATGTTTAAAAAAAACAATAGTGCAACGATTAAATATCCTATGGAAAAAGTTGCTTTAGATGATAGATATCGTGCAGTTCATCGTTTGATGCGTTTTATTGAAAGTGAAAATGAATGTTGTATTGGTTGTGGCTTGTGTGAAAAAATTTGCATTAGTAATTGTATAAGAATGGAAACGAGTTTAAGTGAAGATGGGCGCAAAAAGGTCGAAAATTATAGTATTAATTTAGGGCGTTGTATTTATTGTGGATTTTGTGCTGATGTTTGTCCTGAACTTGCCATTGTGCATGGTAAAGAATATGAAAATGCCGCAGAGCAAAGATCTTATTTTGGTCAAAAGGAAGATTTTTTAACTCCTATCGATGAGCTTAAAAATCAAGTAGTGTTTGAAGGAAGTGGTAGTTTAAGAAAAGATGCTGATGATTTAGTAAAGAAAACTCCAAATTATTATGAGATAGATTTGCAAAGACAGCAAGATGCTCCAAAGGAAGAAAATGTTTGAAACGATAGCTTTTTGTTTATTAAGTGTTTTGGTGTTGGGATTTTTTTTAATTAGTGTTTTAAGCACTAGCGTGCTTTATGCTATCAGTTCTTTGGCTGCGGCTATGGTTTTTTTAAGTGGATTTTATTTTTTACTTAATGCTGAATTTATTGGAGCAATTCAAATAATTGTTTACAGTGGAGCTATTTTAGGTCTTTATAGTTTTGCTATGATGTTTTTTGATGCTTCTATAAAAGTAAAAGAAAGTTTAAAAGGTAAAAGAATCTTCATTTTTGCCGTGATTTTTAGTGCTGTTTTATTAATTAGTATTATTATGGGATATGAGTTTGGTTTAAATGAAACTAGTGAAGTTTATAGTCTTGATTCTACTCAGCAAATAGGCTTTGCTCTATTTACAAAATATATGCTTGCTTTTGAATTTATGGCAATTTTACTTTTAATAGCTTTAATTTGTGCTATAGCACTTACTCAAAAAAATATAAAAAAGGACGAACAATGATGTTAGAAAAATACTACATTGTGGCTATTTTGATGTTTATCATTGGTCTAATAGGTATCATAAAACGCCAAAATTTAATTATGCTTTTTATTTCAAGTGAAATTTTATTAAATGCTGCTAATTTGGCTTTAGTTACAGCAGGAGCTTCTCATAAAGACATAGAAGGTCAAATTTTTGCTTTATTTGTAATGGGAGTTGCAGCTTGTGAAGTAGCTGTTGGGATAGCGCTTTGTGTTTTATGGTACAGAAAAACAGGAACACTAGAGCTTAGCTCTTTAGCTGAAAAAGGAGAGATAAAATGGAAAATTTAGCTTTAATTGCACTTTTTTCTCCTTTGGCTTCAGCTGTTATTTTAGGTATTTTTGCTTTTAGTGCTAAGAAAATTATTTTAGGTTATTTAGCTTCTTTATTTATAGCTTTTTCAGCTCTTGCTTCAATTGTTTTATTAAATAATGGAGTACATTTTAATTTTGAACTTGGCACTTGGATATCTTTAGTAGATGTTAGTTTTGGTTTTAAAATAGACTCTATTACTTTGATTATGATGAATGTGGTAAGTATAGTAGCGACTTTTGTGCATTTATATAGTATATTTTATATGGAGCATGATGAAGGGTTTAATCGCTATTTTAGCTATTTGGGGCTTTTTGTTTTTTCTATGATGTTTTTGATTATGAGTGATAATTTCTTAGGACTTTTCATAGGTTGGGAAGGTGTTGGACTTTGCTCATGGCTTTTGATAGGTTTTTGGTATCATAATGAAAAATACACTTTTGCTGCTAATGAAGCATTTATCATGAATAGAATTGCAGATTTGGCTTTGCTTTTAGGAATTTTCTTAATTTATATAGAATTTAACTCTTTAAAATATGATGAATTTTTTACCCTTTTATCTTTAGGGCATGAAAATGATGTGATTTTGATTTTAATAGCACTTTTACTTTTTGTAGGTGCTATGGGTAAATCAGCACAATTTCCTTTCCATACTTGGCTTGCTGATGCTATGGCAGGACCTACGCCAGTTTCAGCTCTAATCCATGCTGCTACTATGGTTACTGCGGGAGTTTATTTGGTAATTCGCGCAGGGGAGCTTTATTTACAAGTTCCTGAAGTAGGGTATTTTATCGCTATACTTGGAGCTTTTGTAGCGCTTTTTGCTGCTTCTATGGCCATGGTAGCTAAAGATTTAAAAAGAATTATTGCATATTCGACGCTTTCTCAACTTGGGTATATGTTTGTAGCAGCAGGTCTTGGAGCTTATGCAATAGCTTTATTTCATCTTGCAACTCATGCATTTTTTAAATCTTTATTATTCTTAGGTGCGGGTAATGTTATGCATGCTATGAATGATAAGCTTGACATTAGTAAAATGGGTGGACTTTATAAAAGTATGCGTTTTAGTGCTATTTTAATGCTTATAGGTTCTTTAGCTTTAGCAGGAATTTATCCTTTTGCAGGATTTTTCTCTAAAGATTTAATTTTAGGATTTTCTTTTATAAGCCATCATCATGGAATTTTTTTAGTACTTTTAATAGCAGCTTTTATGACAGCTTTTTATAGCTTTAGACTTTTAATGCTTGTATTTTTTACTCCAAAAAGACATGAAGAACATCCCCATGAAGCTAGTAAAATAGCTTTGCTTGCGATGAGTCCTTTGGCTTTACTTGCTATTATAGCAGGATTTTTTGAGCATGGCTTTATGGATTTTGTAAGTAAAAATTTAGCTTTTATTGATGGTCAAAATTCTTTAGTTATGATACTTGCAAGTGTTTCTGCGGTACTTGGAGTGCTTTTAGCTATCATAGCTTATTGGAAAAATTGGTTTAAACCATCACTTTCTAAAACAAGTATTTACAAACTTTTGTTTAATGAATACTACATACCAAAATTTTATCATCAATTTATTGTTAGTAAGTATGCTTTATTTTGTGAATTTTTAAGAAAAGCTGATAAAGAAATTTTAGATGCTTTGGTAGATAGTATTGCATTTTTCCTTAAAACATTTGCTAGGGTTCTTAGTATGGGTAAGGATTATTCTTTGGCTTTAAGAATTGTAGTTTTGGCTTTTGTGTGTTTATTTTGTTTAGCTTTGGCGGTGTAATATGCTCGGTTTATTAATGTTATTTCCATTTTTTGCGGCTTTTATAGCTTTATTTTTACAAAAAGAAGATAGCAAGTCCTTTGCTATTTTAGTTAGTTTTTTGATTTTAGTTTTTAATGTTTTTTTGTTATTTAACTACGATGGTGGCATGGCTTATGAATTTAGTTTAAATTCTTTGATAGTTAATTTTCACATAGGTGTAGATGCTATAGCGCTTTATTTAATATTACTTTGTTCTATTATGATTTTTTTATCTTTTATATGTTTGGATATTCAAGATAAAAGTGTTGTAATAAGTATATTTTTATTACAATTTTGCATTGTAGGACTTTTTGCTTCATTAGATGCTTTATTGTTTTATGTATTTTGGGAGTTTTCTCTTATACCGCTTATTTATTTAATAGGTAGATATTCAGATAATTATAAGGCAGGGATTAAATTTTTCATTTATGCATTTTGCGGTTCTATGCTTATGCTTTTAGCTATTATTTATGTGGGATTTTTGTATTATCAAAGTTTTGGATATTGGAGTTTTGATTTGTTAGCTTGGTATAAGAGTGAATTTTTTATACCTGAGAATGCACAAAATCTAATATTTGTAGGATTTTTTATTGCTTTTGCGATTAAAAGTCCTTTATTTCCTTTTCATACTTGGGCTCCAAAGGTTTATACCAAAAGTCCGACTTTAGTATCTGTAATGCTTGTAAGCTTTAAAATGGCGCCTTTTGGGTTTTTAAGATTTATTTTGCCTTTAGCGCCTGATACTTTGAATCATTATTATTCTTTACTTGCTATTTTATGTATAGTTGGAATTTTATATGCAGCCTTAATTGCTTTTAAAGCCAAGGATTTAAAAGAATTAATTGCTTATAGCTCAATTTCGCATTTGGGTGTGGTAATTTTAGGTATCGTAACTTTTACTTATAATGGGGTTAGTGGTTCTGTATTTTATATGTTTGCACATGGTATAGTAACAGGTGGCTTATTTTTAGCCGCTTATATGCTTTACAAAAGATATCATACTTTTGATTTAGACTTTTATAAAAATTTAGCTAAAACAGCCCCATTATTTAGCTTTTTCTTTGCAGTATTGTTGTTTTCATCTATTTCATTACCTTTGACTATTTCCTTTGTAGGTGAGTTTTTGATCTTGCAAGGTGTGGCAAGTGTAAATTTATGGTATGCATTATTTGCAGGCGGTGTAATCGTTTTAGGAGCTATTTATATGCTAAATATTTATAGAAATATGTTTTTTACTACTTGCGAAGAAGAAGTGTGTAGTAAATTTACGCTTAAAAAAGGTGAAATTTTTGTTTTAAGTATTTTAAGTGCATTAGTGATTTATTTAGGGGTAGCTCCAAGTGCTATGCTAGATCAAATTGCTTCTAATGTAAATAGTATTCTTGAAGTTATGCAAACAAGAAATATCGCCATAGAAAATCAAAAAATCATAGATAGTATAAGAGGTTTTTAATGAGTGGTTTTAGTTTAGAAAAATTAAATTTTGTATTATTATTTCCTGTGTTGTCATTGCTTTTTTGGGCTATTGCATTACTTTTATTGAGTGCGTTTAAAAAACTTTCTAGAAATTTTTATATAGGAGCAAGTGTTATAGCTTTGCTTAGCACTTTGTGTTTTTTATTGCTTTATAATGGTTTTGTTTTAGATGATTCTCATGCTTTTTTTGGTTTATTTGTAAGCGATAATTATGCAATTTTTGCACAAATAATTATTTTGTTTTTTTCTATGCTTTATTTGCTTATAGACAAAGATGAGCAAAGAGCAGAATTTTTTTCTTTATTTTTGTTTATGGTTGCTTCCTTAATATTAATGGTTTCAAGTACTAATTTGATTGTGATTTTCCTAGCTTTAGAAGGATCTTCTTTAGCTCTTTATACATTAATAGCATTAAGAGGAACTCATAATGCTATTAGTTCTAGCATAAAATATTTTGCCTTAGCTGCAGTAGGGGCTGGATTTTTTGTTTTTGCTTGTGCTTTTGTGTATTTAAAAACAAAGTCTTTGGATTTGGATAATTTATTGCATTCTGAATATATTTCAGATCCTATATTATTATGTGCTGGAGTAATGTTTTTGGTTATTGTTGGAGTAAAACTTTCTATCGCTCCTTTTCATTTTTGGCTAAAAGATGTATATTGTGGAGTTCATACAAATTTTATAGCTTTCATATCTATTGTTCCAAAAATTGCTATGATAATAGTAGTTTTAAGAATTTTTTCTGCTTTAGGCGGTGGAGTAAAATTTGAATACATAGTCGCATCGTTAGCAATTTTTTCTATGCTTGCTGTAAGCATAGTAGCTTTAATTCAAAAAGATGCAAAAAAAATGCTTGCATATAGCTCTATTACTCATTCTTCTTTTATATTGGCTGTTATTGTTTCTAGTATGAGTGTGAGTTCTCAAGGAGATGGAACTTCTTACCTGCTTTCAATTTTTGCCTTGTTCGTTTATTGGGTTTCTTTTGCTTTTGCAAACTATGGAATTTTTTTAATCTTAAGTTTATTTCAAAAAAGCTCATTTGAAAGTTTTTCTGGCTTATTTGATCAAAGACCCGTATTATCTATAATATTAGCTATGTTTATTTTATGTATAGCAGGAATTCCACCTTTTGGGATTTTTTGGGGTAAAATTTTAATTTTAGCTTCTATTTTAAATTCGGGCTATTATGTGCTTATATTTGCTATAGCTTTAAGTTCCATGATCATGCTTTATGCTTATTTGAAAATTTTAATTTATATCTTTTTTAAAAAAAGTCAATCTATAAAGAGTATAAATTTAGATATTAAGCAAAAGATTATTTTAAGTTTATGTTTTATCGGAAGCTTATCATGTGCGTTTTTGCTTTTGTGAAATAATATTGCTATAATCACGCTCATGATAAGGATTTTATTTTTATTATTATTAAGCATAAATTATATATTTTCTTTTGAGGTTATTGTTAATAAAGGGGAAGAACAAAATCGTCCCTTTACACTTTTGCATTTAAAAGATAATAAAGATTTTACTTGCAAGAGTATTTTTGAATTTGAAAAAACTCATTTTGAGTGTAATGTTTTGGGCGTTAGTAATATGCAATTTCAAAATAAAGAATTTGATGATTTTACAATTTATTTTGAAAAACACCAAACTTTTTTGACAATTAAAATATATCCTAAAATTTTAGCTAAAATGTTTAATTATTCTCAAGATATTTTTAATGCTAAAGAAATTCAAAGTCAAAATGGAGATACTTCTAAACATTTTGTGTTTATTTTTACTAAGGATTTAAGGTATTATAAACCTAGCGATGGACTTGATTTTGATATTTATTTCGATGATGCATTAATGCCTTATATTGGAGCATTGGATTTAAATTCTAATCCTATGGAAACTTCAAAAAGTGCAGATTTTAATGCATATTTTAATATCAAACAAGAATATGAAGCCAAAAAATACGATCAAGTTTTACGAGATGCTGTTAATGCTATTAAGCGTTATCAAGGTAGTGTATTTATGAATGAATTTGAGCTTTATAAATTAAGAGCGCAAAATAAGCTTTACACTTATGAGCTTGATAAAGATCAGCAAATTTTAGAGCAAATGCTAGATGATGCTAAAAGATGGGTGAGAACTTATATTAATGATAAAGATTATACGGAAGTAATGTATATCATGATGAGAGTTTATATGGGCTTATCTCAAAGGTCTAATGTTGATTATATTATTGATACTTTAAGTACTGAGCATAAAGATGATAAATATACCATAATTGCTTTACTTGATTATGCAGATTATTTATATCATTTGGGTAAAAAAAATATAGCAAATAATATTTATCAAGATGTATACTATTCTACTCCGAATGCAGATTTAGCTAGTAGAGCTGCTTTATTTTTGTCTAAAAATTATTTAGAAGCGCAAAATACAAAAGAAGCCAAGGAGTTAGCAAGTAAAATTTTAGAATCAAATCCTGAATTTTTTATGAGTGATTTAGAAAATTCTTTATCTTTAGCTAAGGCTTTTAGTAATCATAGAATTTATGATTTAAGTTCTAAAATTTATGAGTATATTTTTACGCATTTGACTAAAGTCGATAAAGAATATGAAAGAGTATTAAAAGATCTTTCTTTGGCTTTGTTAAATGCAAATGAACATACTAAAGCTCAAAAGTATTTAGATCTTTACACAGAAGATTTTCCTTTGGGTGAATATGTGAGTTTAATAAAAGAAGCTCAAGATAAAAATTTCTTATATTTAAAAGATAATAATGCAAGTTTTTTACATCAAAGATATGAAGAGATCATGCAAAAGTATGCTGGAGAAATTTCTAGTATGGCTTTATTTGATAATGTGAGATTATATTTTCAAGAAAAAAATTATGAAAAAGTTGTAAGTTATCAAAAAGACATAGAAAAATATTCCAACAAAGAAATCAAAAATCTTTTAGAACAAGCTGCTATCTTAGTTTTAGAACAAAATTTAAAAAATGATGAGTGCTTAGCTGCTGTTAAAATATATGATGATTTTAAGGTATATGATGTGGGAAATAAAATACAAAATAAAAAACAAATGCTTGAATGCTTTAAGCGTACTACTCGTATAGAAGAAGCTAAAAAATATATAGTTGAAAATGAAAATGATGATATTATTTTTTATAAACTCCAAAGTGCAGATTTGGCGCTTAAAGATAAGCGTTATCGTTTTGTTGTAAAAACAATTAATGATATTTTAAATACAAGAACTATTATTAGCGATGATGAAAAATTTGAAGCAAATTATATTAAATTTTTTGCTGAACTTAAATTGCAAGATTATAATGCCATGATAAGAACTTTGCAAAAACTAGAGCAATTTCCTATGAATTATCGTATGGTGGAATTATATTATGAGTTTTTGCGTTATTGTGAAAAAAATAATTTTCTAACAAGTATTTTAACTTATGCTCCAAAGGCTATTGATTATCAAAATTTAAAAGGAGTAAATCTTTTTAGTCCGGATTTAGAATTTATCTATATCAAAGCCTTAAAACAAAACAATCAAGCTCAACAAGCCTTAACTTTGTTTAAAGATTTGCTTGCTAATCCTTTAAAAGACGATGAGCGCGCAAGAGCTTTTTATATGCAAAGTAATATTTATGAAGATTTAAAAGATATGCAAAATCAAAAGCAAAGTTTGCAAAATTGTATAGATATTAACACAACAAGCAATTGGCAAAATTTATGTAAAGATAAATTAAATGTCTTAAACACTCAGCCTTGATGTTTTTTTAAAATATAAGCTTTTAAATTTTCATAAGCGTTTTGAAAATCTAAAATTTCTTTGTTGAATTTTTTATTAAAAGTTCTTTGTCTTTTGGCAAGTTGTCTTGTGTGAATGATGATGAGTTCTTCAAGCTCGTTTAAATTTATTTTTTTATCTAAAAAATCTTTACATTCTTTTAAGCCTATGGAATTTAGTGCTTTTAAATGATGATCGTAGTTACTATATAGCATTTTAGCTTCATCTATTAAACCCTCATCAAGCATATTTTTAGTGCGTTTAATAATGCGTTTTTCCAAAAGATCTTTTTGCCAAGAAATTTCAAAAATATCAAGTTTTTTAATTAAAGCTTCTTGTTTTGTTTCTTTTAAAACTTCGCTTGGGATTTTATTAGTTTGCTCATAAATTCCAAGCCATTTTTTTAAGCGATAGGTGTCGTTTTTTTCTATTTTGGTATGTGGATCAATTTTTATCATTAAATAATAAATTTCATCATTACTTAGCGTGCTTTGACTTTCTTTGAAATTTTCACTCAAGCCATCCATTAAAGCTTTTAAATAAAAACTAGTTCCACCTGTGATGATAAGCATTTGATTGTTTTTTTGAGCAAAGGCTTTTGCTTTTTTGTATTCTTCAAAAAATAAAGCAATGTTAAAATGCTCATTGATATTTAATAAATTTATGCCAAAATAATCAAGCTCATCTAAGGTTTTTTGCTCTGTTTTGGCTGAAGCGATGTTGATTTGTTTATACACGCAAAGACTATCAAGGCTTAAAATGCTTGCATTAAATTCATAAGCTAGTTTGTTAGCAAGTTCTGTTTTGCCACTTGCAGTAGTTCCAATAAGAGCAAATTCAAAAAACATCGTAAAAATATCCTAAATTTAAAATTATTTTAGTAAAATCATAACAAAAATATATTATAAAGAGAAAAAATGCCTTTATTAAAAGAAAAATTAAAAGATATTTTGGACTTGATTGTTTTTAAGCATTCTATTTTTGCTTTACCATTTTTGTTTGTTTCTATGATTGTAGCTTCTGTTATTTTAAATGATAGCACTTGGTTTGGTTTTAAAGCTTTGTTTTTGGGTGTTATTTGCGCGGTAAGTGCAAGAAATTTTGCAATGGCAATCAATCGTTTGATGGATGAAGACATTGATAAAAACAATCCAAGATGTGCAAATAGACCTAATATCGATGGTCGTATAGGTAAAACTAGCATTTTACTTTTTATTATTTTAAATGCTATTATTTTTGTTTTGGCAAGTTATTTTATCAACAAACTAGCCTTTGCTCTTTCTTTGCCGGTATTGTTTATTTTAGCTATTTATTCAGCCTTTAAAAGATTTTCATCCCTAGCGCATTTAGTATTAGGATTTTGCTTAGGACTTGCTCCTATTGCAGGCAGTATTGTGGTTTTGGGAAGTATTGAAATTTATAGTGTTATTTTGTGTTTGGGTGTTACTTTTTGGACAGCTGGTTTTGATTTACTTTATGCTTTGCAAGATATGGAGTATGATAAAAAGACAGGCTTGCACTCTATACCTGCTAAATTTGGGCTTGAAGCAACCTTGTTCATCTCAGCATTTTGTCATGTTTTAGCAGTGCTTTTTTGGTTTTTATTTGTTTGGGTAGCTCCAACAGGAAATATTGCATTTTTAGGTGTGATTGTTAGTGCTGTTATTTTATTTTTTGAGCACCGCATTGTTAGAAAGAATTTTGCAAAAATTGACAAAGTATTTTTTACTTTAAATGGGTATTTAAGTATAGTGTTTTTTATTTTTATATGGGTTGATCTTTTATGGAGATGAAATTTTTTAAAAGCTCTTTGGAATTAGAATTTGAAGAGAGCAAAGAAAGATATGAAGAGTTTTTGCAAGAATATGTTTCAAGTAATAATTATGTCAATTTAAGCAAATGGAAAAAGCTTGCTTCAAGGGTAGAATTTAGCGAGGGTGAGCAGTTGATTTTTGATTTGCTTATGGATTTAAAGCAAGAATTGTATTTGATAAAAAATGATATTAATAAAACAAAATTATTTGTTAATTTAAAATATAAATCTTTTGTGATTGGGGTAAATTTTACACATATTCAATTTAAAGATAGGTGTTTAATGCAAGATGAAGATTATTATGCTAGATTTAATTTAAATGGTCAAAAAATTAGTATTTTTTTTAAAGCATTAAATGAGAATGAAGCAAAAATCACGCAAATAAAAGCAGAAGATGAGCTTGTGTATGATAATTTTGTAGCAAATATGCAAAGAGCAATGATTAAAATTTTAAAGGAGCAAGAAAATGGATAGTGATTTATTATTGTGGCTAGTTGTAGCTTTATTAATTTTTGCTATGTTTGCTTATATGATGATTAAAGAAAAAGAAAGTATTGTTAAGATTAATGAGCTTGGTAAAATGATAGAAGATTTAAATAAACAATATCATTATTTAAAAAAAGAAAGTTTAGATGAGCAAGAGCAAGAAAAAGAAGAAATAGACACTGAAGCCATAAGAGAAGAATTAAAAGAAGAACTTTTGCAGGTGCTAGAACAAAAAATCAATCAAAATATTATTCCTATTTTAAGTGCTTTAAAAGAAGTAGAGGAAGTAATTGAAGAATTTCAAAGTGAGCAAAAAAATCGTTTATTAAATTTAGAACAAAAAACCCAAAGTATTACAAAATTAAGCCCAAGCTATGATAATGAAGAGCAAAAAGTTATCGAACTTTTTAATCAAAAAAAATCCATTGAGCAAATTGCAAAAGATTTGCGTATAGGCATGGGCAGGGTTGAGCTTATTTTAAAATTTAATAAATTATTATAAAGGCCTTTGATGTTAGTAGATAGCTATGGAAGAGTGATTGATTATTTAAGAATTTCAGTAACACAAAGATGTAATTTCCGTTGCCTTTATTGTATGCCAAAAACTCCATTTGAATGGAGTGCTAAGGAAAATCTTTTATCATTTGAAGAACTTTTTATGTTTGTTAAGGTTTGTATTGATGAAGGAGTTAAAAAAATTCGTATTACAGGTGGTGAGCCTTTAGTAAGAAAAGATTTGCATAAATTTATTACTATGATTAGTGAGTATAAGCAAGATATAGATCTAGCGCTTACTACTAATGCTTCTTTATTAAAACAACAAGCAAAGGATTTAAAACAAGCGGGCTTAAAAAGAATTAACATCTCTTTGGATACTTTAAAAGAAGAAGTGGCCTTTAAATTAGCTCAAAAAAACATACTCAAAGATGTGTTAAATGGTATTAATGAGGCTTTAGAATTAGGTTTTAATATTAAATTTAACACCGTAGCGCTTAAAGGAATTAATGATAGTGAATTTATCGATCTTTTAGAATTTGCCAAAGCACGCAAAAGCCAAATTCGCTTTATAGAATTTATGGAAAATTATCATGCTTATGGAGATTTAAAAGGCTTAAAATCAACAGAAATTTTAAATATCATTGCTCAAAAGTATTCTTTTAAACAAGGACAAAAAAGTCCAAATGCACCTGCGACTATTTATGAACTTGAAGATGGATATGAGTTTGGCATTATTGATCCACATAGCCATGATTTTTGTGATAGTTGTAACCGTATAAGGCTTTCAGCCGAAGGGCTTTTAATACCTTGTTTATATTATGATGAGGCTTTAAGCATTAAAAAAGCTATACGCAATAAAGACATAGCAGGTGCTTGTGAAGTTTTAAAAACCGTGATAAAAAATAAATCAGAAAAAAATAGATGGGCAGAAAATGAAGCCAATCAAAGTTCTACAAGAGCCTTTTATCAAACAGGTGGATAATGGAAGTTGTTGAAACTTTTTTAAGCTTGCAAGGTGAGGGAAAATATAGTGGAAATTTGGCTATATTTGTAAGATTTGCCGGGTGTAATTTTAACTGCGCAGGCTTTGGAGTAAAAAAAGAAAAAGATTCTAAAATACTTTTGGGCTGTGATACTATAAGAGCTGTTTTTACTAAAGAATTTAAAACTTGTTATAAAACATATACTTCAACAAAGCTTTTTGATGAGGTTTTGAAGCTAGCAAATTCACGCAAAGTTATAGTTGTAATTACGGGCGGTGAGCCTTTGTTAAATTATCAAAATAAAGATTTTTTGTGTTTTATTAATTTACTTTTAGAAAATGATTTTATGGTGCATTTTGAAACGAATGCAAGTATTGAAATTGATTTTGAAAAATATCCTTTGTATAAAAAATGTTATTTTGCTTTAGGGGTAAAGCTTAGTAATAGTGGTGTAAAAAAAGAAAAAAGAATTAATGAAAAAGCTTTGAAAGCTTTTAAAAATTATGCTAAGGAAAGTTTTTATAAATTTGTTTTGGATAAGGATTTTTTACAAGAAAATAAAGCCTTAGAAGAAATCAATGAAATTTTACAAGTTTGTAAAAATGATGTTTTTTGTATGCCTATGGGGTCAAATGAAGAAGAAATTTCCAAAAACGCCTTAAGTGTTGCTGAATTTTGTATAAAAAATGGATATAATTACTCCGATAGATTGCATATTAGAATTTGGGGAGATAAAGAAGGCGTATGATTATTAGAAAAATATTTGAATTTGAAAATGCTCATATTGTTAGATTTTGTAGCTCCAAGCGATGTAAAACAAGCATACATGGCCACTCTTATAAAGTAGAAATTTTACTTGAGAGTAAATACCTTGATAATGCTGGAATGGTGTATGATTTTGGTTTGTTAAAAGATGAGATAAAACAAATTATTGATAGTTTTGATCATGCTATTACGCTTTTTAAAGATGATGATAAAGCTTATTTGGAAGATATGAAAAAGCACTCGCAAAGATGGGTGAGTTTACCTGTGAATGTAAGTGCGGAAAATTTTGTACGCATATTTTTTGTACTGATTGATACTTTGCTTTTAAAGACTAAGATGGTCAATGGTGAGCAAGGTGTTAGTTTAAAAAGCATTATTGTACATGAAACAAGAACGGGTTATGCACAAGGTTTTAGAGAAGATGCTTATAGTGAATTTTTACCAAAGATTGATTTGGCAGATATTGACTTTTCGCAAGCTATAAGAGATGAATGGAAAGATAAAGATTTTTTTGAAAAACTTCAAGATGTAAATTTTGTTTTTATCAATCAAAAGGAGGTGTAATGAAAAAGATTTTATTGATTGTGCCAATATCGCTTTTTATGGCTTGTTCAAATCAAGAGAATAAAAATATAAAAAAAGAAATACAAACCGAGCAAGTTCAGATTGAACAAAGTGATTCTAATGTCATTATAGATGATGAAACACTTCCTATACCTGTTGATGATGATATACAAGATGAAAATAATACACAAGGACAATAATGGATCAAAGTTATGAATTTTTTTTAGCATTGCATGTGTATAGTTTATATACAAATGGTTTTTTAATGTTGTTTTATTTGTATTTGACTCAAAGTAACTTCTCACAAGAATTTATCTTTATAAAAAGAATTCGTCTATTTTTACCAATTTATTATTTGTTTTTAGCAATTACACTTTTTACTGGAAGTTTGTTATGGGCTTTAAAGCATTTTGAATTTAATTTCTATGTGCTTTCTATGTGGTTTTGTTGGATTTTGATTTTTGCTTTGGCTATTTATCAATTTGTTTTATTTAAAAAAGCAAGATTGTTTAAACGCTATGCTAAATTTAGATTTTTAAGTTTTTTTATTTTGTGTTTAGGTATATTCTTACTTTTTGTACCTTATTTACTTAAGAGGTTTTATTTTTAATGCAATTTTTATATCACCCACAAAGTGGTACTGCAAGTTTAGAGCTAGAAAATGAAGCCTTTTTACACTTAAAGGCTCGAAGAATTAAAGTGAGTGATAAAATTATATTAAAGAATTTGAAAGATTTTTATACTTACACTTATGAATGCATAGAGCTTTCTAGACGCTCTTGCGTATTAAATTTACTTGACAAAAAAGAAGAAAAACAAGAATTAAAAACATATATACATTTAGCTTTGGCGGTGATTGATCCAAAGGTTATAGAAAAAACTTTACCTTTTTTAAATGAACTTGGAGTAGCAAAACTTTCTTTTGTGTATATGGAATACTCGCAAAAAAATTTTAAATTAGATTTTAAAAGAATGGAAAAAATTCTTATAGAATCATCCCAGCAATGCGGTCGTGCTTCTTTAATGGAACTTGAAAGTTTTGATGACTTTAAAAAATTTCAGCAAGCTTATGAAAATATTGTTTTGATAGATTTTGAAGGTGAAGATTTGATGAATTTTGATCCCGATAGATATGTATTTTTGGTTGGGGCTGAAGGCGGATTTTCGCAAAAAGAAAGAGAAATAAATATAAAAAGAGCAAAATTACAAGCCAACTATATACTTAAAGCACAAACAGCACTTATAGGGGTTGCTTCAAAATTTATAATTTAAAAGCATGCTTAAATTTAGCTATTTTTTATATAAAAATCTATATAATTACGCCTTAATGTTTTGAAAAAGGATAAACAATGAAGAAAGAAATTCACCCAGAATATGTAGAGTGTAAAGTTAGTTGTGCTTGTGGAAATTCTTTTACTACTAAGTCAAATAAATCAGAAATTAAAGTTGATATTTGTTCAAGCTGCCACCCATTCTTTACAGGCAGTGAAAAAATCGTAGATGCTGCGGGTCGTGTAGAGAAATTTAAGAAAAAATACGCAATGCAATAATGTTATATTTTATTCCTACGCCCATAGGAAATTTAAACGATATTTCTTTTCATTCTTTAGAAATTTTACAAAAATGCAAGCTCTTTTTATGTGAAGATACAAGAGTTTGCAAATATTTAATTCATCTTCTTAATGAAAAATTTAATTTAGAAATAAAGCCTGATAAATATATAGCTTTGCATACTCATAATGAAAAAGATTTTTTAGCAAAAATAAATGAGGATTTTTTTAAACAAGATATTGCATATTTAAGTGATGCAGGTATGCCAGGTATTAGCGATCCGGGACAATTTTTAATCGAATATGCTATTAAAAACAATATTGACTATGAAGTCTTAGCAGGATCAAATGCTGCTTTGCTTGCATTGGTTTCAAGTGCATTTTGTAAAAAAGAATTTATTTTTATGGGTTTTTTGGCCAATAAAAATCCTCAAAGACAAAAAGATATTGAAAATTTAATGCTTAATCCTTATCCTAGTATAGTTTATGAAGCACCCACTAGAATACTTAATTTAGTAGAAGAAATTAGTAAAATTGATCCTTTAAGAGAAATTTTTATCATAAAAGAAGCAACAAAGAAATTTGAAACTAAATTTAGAGCAGAAGCTTTAGAGGTTTTGGAAAAATTAAAAACAATGGATTTACGCGGTGAGTGGTGTGTAGTGGTAAATGCTAAAGAAAAGCAATTTCATCAAAATACCTTGTGTGAGCAAGATATTTATGAACTTGATTTATCTTTAAAGGCAAAGGCAAAACTTCTTTCGAAAATCAATGCAAAATCCCCAAAAGAAAATTATCAAAAACTGCTTTTAAGTTGAATTTGGTTATTATTTAAAAATGATAGTTTATGGTAAGCAAGTGTTTTTTTATATCTTAGAAAAGCATGAAGAAAAAATTAAAGAAATTTATTTAGCGAAAGAATGTGAAAAAGCTGATTTTTCAAAAATAACAAGGGCATCAAAAAAAATTAAAAAACTCGATTTTAAAGCCGCACAAAGCTTGGCAAGAGGTGGAAATCATCAAGGTTTTTTAATGGAAATTGATGAATTTGAATTTAGCTCTTTTGAGAGTTTAAAAGAAAAAGATTTTATAGTTATTTTATATAATATTAGCGATGTTGGAAATATAGGTGCTATCGTGCGTAGTGCTTATGCTTTAGGTGCTGATGGGGTTATTTTGGTAGCTAAAAGCGTGGCTATGGATGGAGTTGTTCGTGCAAGTAGTGGAGCAGCTTTAGATATGAAAATAGTCTTAAATGATGATATTTTAAGCATGATAAATGAGTTAAAACAAAAAGGTTTTTATATCTATGCTAGTGCAAGCGGAGGTAGTGATATACATACTATCAAGGCTAAAGATAAAAAAGTTTTGATTATGGGAAGTGAAGGTTTTGGTATAGCGCCAAAGGTGCTTAAAAAATGCGATGAGTGCGTAGGTATAAAAATGCACAATGATTTTGATAGCTTAAATGTTAGTGCAGCATTTGCAATACTTTGCGATAGGATGAAAAATGGATAGTTGGAAAAAATTAGAAGATTTAAATTTGTTAGAAGTTCAAAAAAGAACACAAATAGAAATAGCTTGTCTTGAATATATCATTAAGAAAGATTTTAAGTCTTTATCCCGCTTTAATGTAAATGGCTTTATTAAAATTTTACAAAGAGAGTATGAGCTTGACTTTTCTAATTTTTTAGAAGAATATCATGTCTATTTAGAAGAAAATGGTATTGAGAAAAAAAATCATGTGCATATTTCACCTAGAATGAACTCATATACCAAAGAAAGCTCAAGTGTATGGTATATTGTGATTATAGTAGTAGTACTTTTGATAGTAGCTTTGGCCTGGGGTGTTTCAAGATTTTTTCAAAGTTCTACTTTAGATGAAAATACTACCAATGTATTAAATCAAGAGCAGGTTGTTTTAGAAGAAAAAGTTGATGAAAATGAAACACCAGTTCTTAATTTTTTTGCTGATGATGCTATGGAAAATAATGAAACAAACGCGACTATTTTAGAACCAATAAGCGAGAACAATAATACAGAAAAAACATTAGAAGATAATGCTAGCTCAAATATGCCTGAAGAAAATATCATTTTACTCAATGAAAGCATTATAAAACCAAGTGCAGAGCTTTGGCTTGGTATGGTGGATTTAAAAACTTTTAGAAAGAGCTCTTTAACTATTAAAAATGATTATGTTTTACCTTTGGATAAAGATATGTTAATTACCACAGGCCACGCTGCTTTTAGCTTAAACGATGAAAATAATAATACTTTAGAGTTTAAAAACGGTGTGTCTAAATTTTTAATGATTAAAGATGGTAAAATCAAACAAATTACAAAAGCTGAATTTATCAAAGAAAATAGAGGAAAATTATGGTAAGAATTTTAATATTTTCCATTTTTTTTACTCTTAATGCTTTTGCACTAAGTGCTTTAGAAGTTGCAAAACATATTGTTAATGATAATTCTAAAGATGCAAAATTAGAGCTTTTGTTTGCAAGGAATGATTATAAAGATGAACGCGGAAATGTAGATATTTACACTATTTCTCAAATTTTAAAAACTAATTCTTTGGCAAATTTTATATTAAATGAGCCAAAAACTCTAACTTTTAGTTTTAAAGCTCAAGCTGATTCTGTTTTATTTTTTAAAACTATTAATGATACTTTAAACGAATTAGGCTATGTGTATTTTATACCAACTGAATTAACTTTAAGGGAAAATTATATCACCTATAAGTTAGCTGTAGATTCTCAATATATGCTTGATCCAGGAGTTTTCTATAAAGCCTTGTTATCAAGCTCTGTTTTTATTAAAGATATTTCTAAAATTTCAGAATTAAATTATGGGTATGAGCTAGATTTTTCAAAAGCAAAACCTAAAGTTAATACTCAAATTCCACTAAATACCATCACTCAATTAAATAAGCCTTTAAGAGAGTATATTGTTGATTTACAAGGAGCAAAAAGCATGGAGCTTAGTGCGCACAATCTTGATTCTTGGTTTTGTAAAATTCAATTTTTAGATAAAAATTTAAATTTTATTCAAGGTATAGAAAACACACACAAACAAAATGAAATTAATATAAATATCCCATTGGGTGCAAAATATGCTATCATTGGCGATATGTTTAGCCTTGATAACATAAAAAGGGGTTTAAAAATTTACTTAAGACGCTAAAAAGGATGGAAAATGTTTGAAGAAATTCATTTTAATACCATAGAAAGACTTCCAAATTATGTTTTTGCTGAAGTTAATGCGATTAAAATGGCAGCAAGAAGAGCAGGGGAGGATATAATAGATTTTTCTATGGGAAATCCTGATGGTAAAACTCCTCAACACATTATAGATAAACTTTGCGAAAGTGCAAATAAAGAAAAAACTTCTGGTTATTCTGCTTCGAGTGGAATTTATAAACTAAGACTTGCAATTTGTAATTGGTATAAAAGAAAATACGATGTTGGTTTAGATCCTGAAAGTGAAGTAGTTGCAACGATGGGTTCTAAAGAAGGCTTTGTAAATTTAGCAAGAGCCGTTATTAACCCAGGAGATGTAGCTATTGTACCTACACCCGCTTACCCTATACACACTCAAGCTTTTATCATAGCAGGTGGTAATGTAGCAACTATGAATTTTGATTTTAATGAAAATTATGAATTAAATGAAAATACTTTTTTTGAAAATTTACAAAAAACACTACATGAAAGTATTCCGCGTCCAAAATATGTAGTAGTAAATTTTCCGCACAATCCTACAACAGTCACTGTGGAAAGAAGTTTTTATGAGAGATTAGTTGCAATGGCAAAAAAAGAAAGATTTTATATTATTTCTGATATTGCTTATGCAGATTTGACTTTTGGTTCTTATAAAACCCCTTCTATTTTTGAAGTAGAAGGTGCTAAAGATGTAGCGGTAGAAACTTATACACTTTCAAAGTCTTACAATATGGCAGGTTGGCGTGTAGGTTTTGTAGTGGGTAATAAACGCTTAATTGCGGCTTTGAAAAAAATCAAGTCTTGGTTTGATTATGGTATGTATACTCCTATACAAGTTGCTGCTACTATAGCTTTAGATGGAGATCAAACTTGTGTTGAAGAGATTAAGGCAACTTATGCAAAAAGATTAGAAGTCTTGCTTGATTCATTTTTTCAGGCAGGATGGGAGCTGAAAAAACCTAATGCAAGTATGTTTGTTTGGGCAAAACTCCCTCAAGGTAAAGCTCACCTTGGAAGTATGGAATTTTCTAAACAGCTTTTGCAAAAAGCAAATGTAGCGGTAAGTCCTGGAGTTGGTTTTGGTGAAGCGGGTAATGAGTATGTTAGAATAGCTTTAATAGAAAATGAAAACCGCATTCGTCAAGCAGCAAGAAATATAAAAAAATATTTAAGAGAATAAAATGAAAATCGCAATTTTGGGATATGGTACGGTAGGAAGTGCTGTTGTAGAAACTTTGCTAAAAAATCAAGATTTAATCAAAGCAAGATGTGATGAAGAAATTATTCCAGTAATTGCTTTGGCAAGAAATCCAAAAACAAATGCGTTAATTCCTGTGGTAAATGATATTGATGAGGTTTTAGAGCGTGAAGATATTGATGTATTTGTGGAGTTAATGGGTGGTATTGATTTACCCTTTGAGATAATTTCAAAAATTTTAAAAAGAAAAAAAGCAGTGGTAACTGCTAATAAAGCTTTGCTTGCTTATCATCGTTATGAGCTTGAAAAATTAGCACAAGATACAGCTTTTGGTTATGAGGCGAGTGTGGCGGGTGGAATTCCTATTATTAAAATTTTAAAAGAGGGCTTGAGTGCTAATAATATTGTTTCTATTAAAGGCATTTTAAATGGCACAAGCAATTATATTTTAAGTAAAATGACCGAAGATAATACCAAATTCCAAGAGGTGTTAAAAAAAGCACAAGATTTAGGATATGCTGAAGCTAATCCCACTTTTGATATAGAGGGTTTTGATGCAGCGCATAAACTTTTGATTTTAGCAAATATTGCCTATGGATTAAGAGTGAAACCTGAAGATATTTTGATTGAGGGTATTAGCAAAGTAAGTAATGAGGATATTTATTTTGCAAAAGAATTTGAATATACCATAAAACACTTGGGTATTGCTAAGATTAAAGATGAAAAAATAGAATTAAGAGTTCATCCTACCATGCTTAGCAAAGATAAAATACTAGCAAAAGTTGATGGGGTAATGAATGCTATTAGTATTGATGGAGATGTATTGGGTGAAAGTTTATATTATGGCCCAGGAGCAGGTGGCAGGGCAACTGCAAGTGCTGTTATAGCTGATTTAATCGATATAGCAAGAAAAGAAAAAAATAGTGCTATTTTTGGGTATTTAAATGATACTTCTTATAAACTTTTAAGTAAAGATGAAATTTATACAAGATATTATTTAAGATTAAAGGTATTAGATAAAATAGGAGTTTTATCAAAAATCACACAATTAATGAGTGAACATCAAATTTCAATCGATACTTTCTTGCAAAAGCCTAAAAAAGAAAAGCAAGATTATAGCACTTTATTTTTCATCACTCATCAAACTTATGAAAAAAATATACAAATTTTAACTCAAAAGCTTAGAGAACAAGAATTTGTAAAAGATGATGTTTTTATGATGAGAATAGAAGAGTAATGGCATTATTTGAATATCTTTTTGGTAAAAAAGGAGAAGAGTTAGCGTGTGAATTTTTAAAAACACAAGGATTTGAAATTTTAAAAAGGAATTTTTATTCTAAATTTGGAGAAATTGATATTATTGCTAAAAAAGATAAAATTTTACATTTTATTGAAGTTAAAAGCACGCAAGGTGATTATGAGGTAGAATATAGATTAGATAATAAAAAATATAATAAAATTATTAAGACTATAGAATATTACTTTATGAAACATAAAAATGATGAAAATTATCAACTAGATTTACTTTGCGTATATAAAGATGATATAAAACTTTTAGAGAACATTAGTTATTAAGGGAATGTTTATTCTATTTTAATAGAATTTGAAAAAACAAAGGAGAAAAAATGGGAAAATATATTGATTTAACTACAGAAAATTTTGCACAAGCAAAAGAAGGTGTAGCTTTAGTAGATTTTTGGGCTCCATGGTGCGGACCTTGCAGAATGCTTGCACCGGTAATTGATGAGCTTGCAAATGATTTTGATGGTAAAGCTAAAATTTGTAAAGTAAATACAGATGAGCAAGGTGATTTGGCTGCACAATTTGGTGTAAGATCTATCCCAACTATCATTTTTTTTAAAGATGGTGAAGTGGTTGATCAGCTAGTTGGTGCTCAATCAAAACAAGCTTTAGCAGATAAACTAAACTCACTTTTATAATCTTAAGCCACTTTTTGTGGCTTTTCTTCATATTTTTTACTATTTAATAATTTTTATTATTTATAATTAAAGAAAAATTTGTATAATACTTGTAAATAAAACTATAAGGAAAATATCATGTTAGATTTAGCTATTATAGGTGGTGGACCTGCAGGTTTGAGCGCAGGTTTATATGCTACAAGAGGTGGATTAAAAAATGTTGTAATGTTTGAAAAAGGTATGCCTGGTGGGCAGATTACTTCGAGTTCAGAGATAGAAAATTATCCTGGAGTTGCTCAAGTTTTAGATGGAATTTCTTTTATGGCTCCTTGGAATGAACAATGTATGCGTTTTGGTTTAAAACATGAGATGGTAGGTGTTGAGCAAATTAGTAAAAATTCTGATGGAAGTTTTAATATAAAATTGGAAGGCGGTAAAAACGAACAAGCAAAAGCAGTTATTGTTTGCACAGGCTCTACTCCGCGTCGTGCTGATTTTAAAGGTGAAGATGAGTTTTTTGGTAAAGGTGTGAGTACTTGTGCGACTTGCGATGGCTTTTTTTATAAAAATAAAGAAGTGGCTGTTTTAGGTGGGGGAGATACTGCTTTAGAAGAAGCTTTGTATCTAGCTAATATTTGTTCAAAAGTGTATTTAATCCACAGAAGAGATGAGTTTAGAGCAGCACCTTCAACAGTTGAAAAAGTAAAAAATAATGACAAAATAGAATTAATCACAAATGCGGTTGTTGATGAGGTTTGCGGTGATAATATGGGTGTTAATAAAATTAAAATAGCATTTAATGATGGTTCTAAAAGAGAGCTTGATGTGCCTGGAATATTTACCTTTGTTGGATTAAATGTAAGAAATGAAATTTTAAAACAAGATAATGGTGAATTTTTATGTGCTATGGAAGAAGGTGGTCAAGTTAGTGTTGATCTTAAAATGCAAACTAACATAGCAGGGTTATTTGCAGCAGGTGATTTAAGAAAAGATGCTCCAAAACAAGTAATATGTGCAGCAGGCGATGGAGCGGTTGCAGCGCTTAGCGCTTTAGCTTATATTGAAAATTTACACTAGAATTTCTAGTGTAAATTGATTAACTTCCAATAACTCCGCCATCAATTTTACTTATTGCTATTATACTTGATCTTGGTGTTTTGCCATAAGGAAATTGACTGCCTTTTAATTTCTCTCCTGGATGTTGAATTCCAACAAACATAGTTTTATAATCTTGACTAAAAGCAATTCCTGTTATTTCGCAAGCTATTGGTCCTGTTAAAAATCTTTTTATTTCCCCTGTTTTTGGATTAGCTGCTAACATACAATTATTTCCCATGCCTTCAAATTCTTCTTGATTAGAATAGTTTCCATCAGTTTGTATCCAAAGGCGACCATCTCTATCAAAACTTAATCCATCGGGGGAATTAAATTTATTATTACTTGTAATGTTGTTTGAGCCTTTATTTAAACTTGTTTGATTATCAGGGTTTCCTGCAAGTGCAAAAATTTCCCAAGTAAATTCATCATCTTTATGAGAATTTTTATGCTCCCATTTAATTATTTGTCCGTAAATATTTTTTGTTCTTGGGTTTGCTGGATTTGGGTTATTATTTTTTTTATTGTTTGTTAAGGTAGCAAATACTTCTTTTGAGCCACTTTCTTTATGGCTTGCTATCCATTCGCATCTATCCATAGGAGTTGCATTTACAATAGATCCAGCAATTCTAGCATTGATTAATACATCTGCTTGAGAGTTAAAACCATTTTCTTTATTAAGGTTATTTTTACCATATTCTAACTCAATCCATTTTCCACTCCCTCTAAAATCTCCTATTTTTCCATTAAATTGTGCTACATATAAGGTTCCTTCATCTAAAATTTTGCTAGTATCTAGACCTTTTTTATATTTATGTTTGCTTATAAATTTATAAATAAATTCATTGGCTTCATCATCTCCCATATAAATTACAACGGTTCCATCATCTTCTACAATTAATTCTGCATTTTCGTGTTTAAATCTTCCAAGAGCTGTTCTTTTTATAGGTATGCTGTTTGGATCAAATGGATCAATTTCTACAACCCATCCAAATTTATTTGCCTCGTTTGGATATTTACTTAAATCAAATCTTTCATCAAATTTTTCCCACCCATATTGACTTTGAGCTTTAAATCCAAATCTAAGTTGCTCTTTTGAAAATTTAATTTTTTCATCTAAACTTCCAAAAAAATCATTTATATTTTCTTCGCAAGTAAGATAAGTCCCCCAAGGTGTTTTTCCATTGGCACAATTATTTAAAGTTCCATATATAAAATTTTCATTTTGAAGTACTTGTTGTTTTGCTGGACCACTAATGCTCATTTTTGTATTTGCATCGATTCTGCGGTTGTATTTAGAATCAAGCACCACAGACCATTGATCTTTTTCTTTTTTTATTTCAAAAATGCTCACTCCTAAATTTGCTTGTTCATATAAAATATCTTCTAAGCTAAGATTTTTACCTTGATGTTTAAACATAATTTCAGGATTTATATATTCATTATTAATAGCTAGTATAGCCCTATCTTTTGAAAGAGGAAAAAAACTCATACCATCGTTATTGTCTCCAAAAGTTAATTTAGCATTTTCCACAGCTTTTTTATCGATATTTTTTTCTTCATCATAAATAGATGCTTTGCTAAAAAGAGGATCGCCCCATGAGATTAAAATATCTGCTTTGTAGCCATCTGGTACGATAACTTTATCTTCTGCACTAGCAGGTATTTCTTAAAATTTAGCAAATCTTTATCTTTTAATAAACTCGCATTTAAATTTGAGCTAGCAAAAAATGCTACCATAGAACCCAAAGCTGAGCCTTTCAAAAATGTTCTTCTTTTCATAAAACTCCTTTTAAAAATGTGTTATAAATTTAAAGTTTTTTGGAAACTTTTTGGAAACTTTTGCTCATGGTATGTAATATTGTATTAATTAACTTAGTGATACAATTTCTCACTGCAAATATAAAGGATAAATTTATGATATGTATAGGAATTCATGGAAGTAATGGGCGTATGGGTAAACAAATTGAAAATTGTTTACAAGATCAAAAAGATGCTAAAGCAAGTGCATTTTTTTATCAAGGATCAAATTATGAAGATTTTTTTAATAAATGTGATGTGATTATTGATTTTTCTACTCCAAAGGGGTGTGAGGATTTGCTTTTATACGCAAGAAGCAATCCCAAGCCTTTGGTAATAGGTACTACAGGTTTAGATGCTAAGCAAAATGAATTGATGCAAAGTGCGAGCATTACCATGCCTATTCTTTATGCAACTAATATGTCTTTGGGTGTGGCGATTTTAAAAAAACTTTCTTATTTAGCTAGTGAAGCTTTGAGGGATTTTGATATAGAAATACTTGAAATGCACCATAATAAGAAAAAAGATGCCCCAAGTGGTACTGCGATGACTTTAGCACAAAATGTCGCTAAGGCTAGGAATTTAGATTTGGAAAAGGTTAGAGTAAGTGGTAGAGATGGGATTATTGGTCAAAGAAGTAAAGATGAAATCGCAGTGATGAGCTTAAGAGGTGGTGATATAGTGGGTTCTCATAGAGTTGGATTTTATAATGATGGTGAATTTATAGAATTAAATCATAGTGCTACTTCAAGAGCTACTTTTGCTATGGGGGCTATTAGATGTGCTAAATGGCTGGTTTCTCAAGAAAATGGCTTATATGATATAGACGATTGTTTAGGAATTTAAATGTGTGCGGTAGTTGGAGTAATTAATTCAAAAAATGCAAGCACGGTGGCTTATTATGCTTTATTTGCTATGCAACATCGTGGCCAAGAAGCAAGTGGAATTAGTGTAAGTGATGGTTTAAATATCAAAACTCATAAAGCTAAAGGTGAAGTAGGACAAATTTTTAATACTCAAATTTTAGCAGATTTAAAAGGTAGTATAGCTATAGGGCATAATCGTTATTCTACCGCCGGAAATTCTTCTTTGCATGATGCACAGCCTGTTGCAGCTACTTGTTCTTTGGGTGATATTTCTTTAGTGCATAATGGAAATTTGATTAATAAAGAAGAAGTTAGAAAAGAGTTAATTGACAATGGGGCTATTTTTCATTCTAATATGGACACAGAAAATGTTGTACATTTAATAGCAAAAAGCAAAAAAGAAACTTTAAAAGATAGGTTTATAGAAAGTCTAATGCAAAGTAAGGGTGCATATTGCTTTATGTTGGCCAGTAAAAATCAACTTTTTGTGGTAAGAGATCCTTATGGGGTTAGACCTTTATCTTTGGGAAAATTAAAAGATGGTGGATATATTGTAGCGAGTGAAACTTGTGCTTTTGATTTGATAGAAGCTGAATTTATCCGCGATATAAAGCCCGGTGAAATGCTAGTTTTTACTCAAGGTAGTGATGAGTTTGAAAGCATTCAAGTTTTTGATAAAACAGATCCAAGAATTTGTGCATTTGAATATATTTATTTTGCTAGACCTGATAGTATTATAGAAGGTAAAAGTGTATATGAAGTGCGTAAAAAAATGGGTGAAGCCTTGGCTAAAAAATTTAAAGAAAAAGTAGATTTTGTAGTGCCTGTTCCTGATAGTGGAGTAAGTGCTGCTATAGGTTTTGCGCAATATTTAAAAATTCCACTTGAAATGGCCATAGTTAGAAATCACTATGTTGGAAGAACTTTCATAGAGCCAACTCAAGAAATGAGAAATTTAAAAGTAAAACTGAAATTAAATCCTATGAAGAAAGTTTTAGAAGGTAAAGATATAGTGGTGATTGATGATAGTGTAGTAAGAGGAACAACTTCTAAAAAAATCATCACACTTTTAAGACAAGCAGGTGCTAGAAAAATTCATTTGGCTATAGCTTGTCCAGAAATCAAATTTCCTGATATTTATGGTATAGACACTCCAACTTTTGAAGAGTTAATTTCAGCTAATAAGAGTATTGAAGAGGTTAGAGAATATACAGGTGCAGATAGTTTGACTTTTTTAGATATTAATGAGTTAGTTTCAAGCATAGGCAATGAAAGAAAATATTCTTTGATTAGTTTTGATGGGGATTATTTTATTAAATAATCCTTATCTGCATTTTAATTGTTTAAAAATTTTATAACTTTGAAAATGAGGTGGCAATCCCACTTCAAAAGAAAAGTCTTTGTAGGTATGACCTGATAATTGATTTGCAATGTTAATATTATACGAAACATCTCTTTGTTGTTGATTTGCTTTTTTTATGCTATCAAAATTTTGTTGATTAAAAATTTCTCCACTGATTTCATGCTTTTTATTATTATCAATAATTCTAAGTTCTAAAAAGCATTCTGAAATTTTAAAATTAGTATCGTTGGTTACTCTACCTTTTATAATAATACTTTCTGTAGCTAAGCGTCTGTAGGTTGAAAAATTACTCAAACTAGCTTTTTTTGTGTATTGATCTATAGTTAATAATAAAGAAATAGTTAAGATTGAGGCTAATATAAAACTTATTATGCAAAAAATTATCATATATTTTTTGTTTTGTATTTTTAAATAGAATAAAATCCAAGTAAGGAAAGTTGAAGCTAGCATAATAAAAATGATAAGAATATGAAAAAAAGTAAAATATCCCATTAAAAACACTTTGAATTAATTTTAATATCAAAATCTTGACCTTCATTAAAATCGGAAAATTTGGTTTTTAGATTAATAGTTTGGTTGGGACTTATTGTTTTTTCGATAGTGGTAGATTTGCTTCTTAATGGTTTTAATAAATGTATTAAATTTTTAAAAGTATTATTTTCATCGCTTTTTCTAAATACTTCTACTTTTATTTTGCAAAATTTAAAACTTTTTTTAGAAGTATTTGTCAAGCTATAATCAACACTTAAAGAATTATCATATACAAAAAATTGAGCATTATCTAAGCTGGCTATTCTGGATCTAACTTTAGTATCAATTAAAAAATATCCCAAATACGCAATACTAAGTGAACATAAAATTCCTAAAAAAATTATAATAAAAGCAAAAGTAGGTTTGTTTCTAACAATCAAAGCAATAAATAAAGTGACAATGAAAAAGAATACAACTAAAGCCATTAACAAAAAATCGATCAAGTGCAAATGAGCTGTATAAAAGATCATTTGCTCTCGGATATGTTGAACATTCATTATCACTTCTTTATTTTTTAATTTGCTACTGAACTTGTTCTTTTATTATCTTTGCTATCAACCCAAATATTTGGCACAGCTCCACCTGGTGTTAAGAAAATTTTAGCATCTTTATTGACTTTAAGTGCTTCATTAAATTGCTTTTGGGTTTCAATTTGTTTTAAATCAAGTAAAGGATTATTTAAACTTTTTGCTATTTCTCTATTTGAATATGCTTGTGCATCAGCTTCAATTTTTACGGCACTTGCTCTACCTTTAGCACTAATAATAGTTGCATTTGCCTCCCCTTCAGCTAAAGCCGCTTTTTTAAGTGCTTCTTGGTTAGCTCTTTCAACTTCATATTTAGTTCTTTCAGCTTCTTGTTTAGCAATTTGTACTCTTTCGATTTGTTCTTTTACTTTTATAGGTAAGATAATTTCTCTAAGCTGAACTGCTTGAAGCTCTGCTGGCTCATTTGGTTGGCTTTCAATAGTTTTTCTAATGCCCTGATCAATTTGCACCGCTATAGTATTACGATTTGTTGGAAGCTCTTCTGCAGTGTATTGACCTACAACATTTCTTACAACATCTCTTACTACTGGATCTATGATTTTATTTTCCCAATTAAGCCCCCATGTTGCGATAGTTTGAGGAACTTGTAAAGGATTTAATCTGTATTGAACGGTTACATCAATAGATACAGGCAAGCCTCTTGAATCAAGCACTGAAATACTATTTTTATTAACAACGCCTGATCCTATTTGTAAATTTTCATTTATTCCTTCGATTGAAGCATAGTTGATTTGTCTTACTCTAGTATCTACGATAGTGATTTTTTGCAGTATAGGCATAAAAAAATGAAGTCCTGGTTCAAGTGGGGTAGGGCTGTATTTACCTGTAGTGGATTTGATCCCCATTTCCCCTGAATTTACTATTGCAAAAGGTTTAAAAAGTGCAAAAACTAAAATAATCGCAATTGCACTATAAATTAATGGGGAAAATTTCCCAAAACCTTTGAAATTAAATTCTGGTGTTTTGAAGTTTAAATTTTGCTTATTGTTGTTTTGATTGTTTTTTTTATTAAAATAATCATTCAAATCAGCTGGCATTTAGTTCCTTTGTTAAATATAAGTTAGCATAGAAGCGTATTTTTCATTGCGTCCATAAACTATATCAAAATACGCATTTTGAAGCTTTGTCGTTAGCTCACCTCTTTTTCCATCTCCTATAATTCTTGCATCAATATTATTTATCGGAGTTATTTCTGCTGCAGTTCCTGTGAAAAATGCTTCATCAGCTACATAAACTTCATCTCTTGAAATTCTTTGACGCACTACACTTATGCCCAAATCATGTGCAATTTTTAAAACAGTATCTTGAGTGATACTTTTTAATGAAAAATCATTTGGTGGTGTGATTAGCTTATTATCTTTAATCATAAAAAAACACTCACCTGTTCCTTCTGCTACAAAACCTTCTTCATCGAGCATTAAGGCTTCCTCATATCCTGCTTCTATAGCTTCATATTTAGCCATTTGAGAATTTAAATAATTTGCACTTGCTTTTGCTTTACCTAAGCTAGATTTTACACTATTTCTAGCAAAAGAAGAAATTTTAACCTTAATACCTTTTTCTAAGCCTTCTTCACCTAAATAAGCACCCCATTCCCAAGCAGCAATAGCTACCCTAACAGGAGCTTTAGCATGATAAACTCCCATAGTGCCATCACCTAAAAAGATTAATGGTCGCAAATAGGTGTTATTTTGAAAATTATTTACTCTTAAAAGTTCAACTTGTGCATTTTCAAGTTCTTCTTGAGAAAAAGGAGAATTAATTAAAGTAATTTTTGCAGACTCTAAAAGTCTTTTGGTGTGTTCTTTTAATCTAAAAATTGCTAAACCATTTTGTGTTTTATAAGCTCTTGTTCCTTCAAAAACTGCATTTGCATAATGTAATGAATGTGTTAAAACATGAATTTTTGCATCATCAAAATCAATGATTTTTCCATCCATCCAAATTTTTTTTGCCCTAATCATAACTAAGCCTTTTTGTTGAAAATAAAACTAATTTTATCAAAAATATACTAATAATTACTAGAATATAGTAAAATTATTATATTTGAAACAAGGAAAAATCATGCCAATTATAAATATCAAATTAGCTAAACCAGAATTTAGCAAAACACAAAAAGAAGAGTTAATAGCAGATATTACAGAACTTTTACATACAAAATACAACAAGCCAAAGCAAAATATAGTGATTATGTTAGAAGATATTGAGCCATATAATATTGCTTTTGGTGGTGAAAGTGTAGAAAAATTAAGATTGAAAGATAAAAAATGAAAGAATTACAAATTGGTGATAAAGCTCCTGTGTTTGAACTTTTAAATCAAGATGGAGTTAAAATTTCTTTAAGTGATTTCTTGGGTAAAAAAATTATTTTGTATTTTTATCCAAAAGATAACACCCCAGGTTGTACCACACAAGCTTGTGAATTTAGTCAAAGTTATGAGGATTTTTTAGAGCAAAATGCTGTGATTATAGGTATTAGTCCAGATAGTGTTAAATCACATGAAAATTTCATAAAAAAATATGATTTAAAACACACTTTATTAAGCGATAGTGAAAAAGAAATTTGCAAACTTTATGGTGCTTGGGGTTTAAAGAAAAATTATGGTAAAGAGTATGAGGGGCTTATAAGATCTACTTTTGTGATTGATGAAAATGGAAAAATCTCAAAAATTTATAAAAATGTAAAAGCTAAAGATCATGCTTTTAAGGTATTAAAAGAATTATGCTAGTGCATATTTGCTGTAGTGTGGATAGTCATTATTTTATACAAGAATTAAGCAAAACTTATCCTGATGAGAAAATTATAGGTTTTTTTTATGATCCAAATATTCATCCTTATAGTGAACATGAACTTAGATTTTTAGATGTTAAGCGTAGTTGTGATAAATTGGGTGTTAAGCTTTATAAAGGTGAATATGAGTATGAAAAATGGCTTGAGAGTGTAAAGGGTTATGAAGACGAGCCTGAAAAAGGTGCAAGATGTCAAATTTGTTTTGATTTTAGAATGCATAAAAGTGTTGAATTTGCTCAAAAAATTGGTGAAAAAAAACTTACAACAACACTTTTAACATCCCCTAAAAAAGACTTAGAGCAGTTAAAATTAGCTTTACAAAAAGAATGCGATAAATTTGGTATAGAGTTTTTGGCGCCTGATTTTAGAAAAAATGGAGGCACGCAAAGACAATTTGCCTTAGCTAAGCAAGATATGCTTTATCATCAAAATTATTGTGGGTGTATTTATGCACTTTCTAAACAAAAAGGCCAAAAAGCTTTTATAGATGAGCTTATGAGTCCTATAAATAAACAAATATTACCTTCAAGCATAGAAGAAAAGATAAAATTTTACAATCAAGTAAAAAAATTAGAAAAAAAGGGTGTTAAATTTGAAATTCAAAGAGAGAAATTTTTAAATTATCGCTTACTAAGAGCTTTGATAAAAGAAAACAAAAAAGCCATAAAAACTCATGTTTTATTTTATTCTCATTTTAAAAATTCTTACACTAAATTTAGTATTTTAGAAGAGGATTTAAAGTGCTATAAAAGCGTAAAGGATGAGATTAATTTATGGAGTTTTGATTATTTAAATAGTTTGTGCAAAATGCGATTTAAAAATTTTGAAGATTTTTTACAAAATCCTTTAAAAATAGAGCAAGAAATCAAAATAAGGCAAAAGCATTTTGGCGCTTATGATCTTTCGCCGGTGATTATTGTTGAAAACATCACCAAAGGTGCTTATGAATTTATAGCAAAAAGTGAAATTTATTTTGATAGTAAAGAAAAGATTGTGAAGTTATAAAACTTAACTAGTTTGTTAATATTTTTTTTGTAAAATCCGAATTTTGAATATATTTTAAGGCTAAATTTATGATAGATGTAATGCAAATTCAAAAAATTTTACCACATAGGTATCCATTTTTACTTGTAGATAAAATCGTAGAATTAAAAAATAAAGAAGTTGTTAGAGGTTATAAAAATATTAGTATAAGCGACCATGTTTTTATGGGACATTTTCCAGATCATCCAATTTACCCGGGTGTGTTAATTTTAGAAGGTATGGCACAAACTGGAGGGGTTTTAGCATTTGAAAGCATGGATGATAAGGTAGATCCAAGCACTAAAGTAGTATATTTTACAGGCATTGATAATGCTAAATTTAGAAATCCAGTGCGTCCAGGTGATAGGCTTGATTATGAGATGAGTGTGGTAAAAAATCGTGGAAATATGTGGATTTTTCAAGGAAAAGCTTTTGTTGATGGACAATTGGTTGCAGAAGCTGAACTTAAAGCTATGATAGTAGATAAATGATGAGCAAAATTCATCCAAGTGCTGTTATAGAAGATGGAGCTATCATAGCAGATAGTGTTGTAGTAGAAGCCTATGCTTATGTTGGAAAAAATGCCAATATAGGTGCAAATACTATCATCAAACAAGGTGCAAGAATTTTACCTAATGTAAGCATAGGTGAAAATTCTAAAGTTTTTTCTTATGCCATAGTTGGAGATATTCCACAAGATATATCTTATAAAGATGAGATAAATTCAGGTGTTATTATAGGAAAAAATGCAGTTATTAGAGAATTTGTTACTATAAATTCAGGTACAGCTAAGGGTGATGGTTTTACAAGAATAGGCGATAATGCTTTTATAATGGCTTATTCTCATATTGCACATGATTGTTTGCTTGGAGATAATATTATTTTAGCAAATAATGCTACTTTAGCAGGTCATGTGGAACTTGGAGATTATACTGTGGTAGGTGGACTTACTCCAATACATCAGTTTGTTAAGGTAGGTGAGGGGTGTATGATAGCAGGTGCTAGTGCGCTTTCTCAAGATGTGGTGCCATTTTGCTTAGCTGAAGGAAATCGAGCAAGCATTAGAAGTTTAAATTTAGTAGGCATTAGAAGACGCTTTGATAAAGAAGAAGTGGATGTTTTAAGCAAGGCTTTTAAATTTTTATTCAGACAAGGAAGTTTAAAAGATAATGCTTTAAGTTTGCTAGAAAATACTTCTAGTGAAAATGTGAAAAAAATGTGTAATTTTATCTTAGAAACAAAAAGAGGAATTCCTATATATAAGGAAAAAAGTCATGGTTAAAAGATGTAGTTTTTGCAATGAAATAGAAACAAGTGAAAGAAGAATTTTAGTAAATGATTATAATAATGCCTTTATATGTGAGTATTGTGCCGAAAGTGCTTGTAATATTTTCTTTGGAGAGGAAAAAGAATTAAAAAATAAAGAAGTTGATAAAGAAAATTTTAAAGATATTACTCCTAAGGAATTAAAAGCATATTTAGATAAATATGTTATCGGGCAAGATAGAGCTAAAAAAATCTTTAGTGTAGGGGTGTATAATCACTACAAAAGGCTTTTTAGATCTGACTTAGAAGATGATGATACAGAATTAGCAAAATCAAATATTTTATTAGTAGGCCCAACGGGAAGTGGAAAAACTTTACTGGCACAGACTTTAGCTAGATTTTTAGATGTGCCTATTGCAATTTGCGATGCGACTTCTTTAACTGAAGCAGGTTATGTGGGAGAAGATGTTGAAAATATCCTTACTCGTCTTTTGCAAGCTGCTGATGGAGATGTGCAAAGAGCACAAAAAGGGATTATATTTATCGATGAGATAGACAAAATCGCAAGAATGGGCGAAAATCGCTCCATTACAAGAGATGTAAGTGGTGAGGGCGTGCAACAAGCCTTACTCAAAATTATCGAAGGATCTTTGGTAAATATCCCACCAAAAGGCGGTAGAAAACACCCAAATCAAGACTTCATACAAATAGATACAACTAATATTTTATTTGTGTGTGGCGGGGCTTTTGATGGTATTAGTGATATTATTAAAAGAAAATTAGGCGATAATGTCATGGGCTTTTTTACTGATGATAAAAAAGATGAAAAAGAAGCTTTACTTCAAAGACTAGAGCCTGATGATTTGGTGCATTTTGGGCTTATTCCTGAACTTATAGGAAGATTACATGTGCTTGCTTCTTTAGAAGAGCTTGATGAAGAAAGCATGGTGCGTATTTTAACTGAGCCAAAAAATGCCATTATTAAGCAATATCAAAAACTTTTTGCTATTGACAATGTGGAATTAAAATTTGAAGATGAAGCACTAAGAGAGATTGCTAAGCTTTCACTAGAGCGTAAAACAGGTGCTAGAGGTTTAAGAAGTATTATTGAAGAAATGATGGTAGATTTGATGTTTGATTTGCCAGAGTATAATGGATATAGCATAGTAATTACTAAAGAAGTGATCAAAGAAGGTGCAAAACCTTTATTTATAAAAAATAAAAAAGTTAAAGGCTGAGAATGATTTTAGATCAAATAATTGGATTTTTTTCAAGTGATATGGGGATTGACTTAGGTACTGCAAATACTTTAGTTTTGGTAAAAGATAAAGGTATAGTGATTGATGAACCTTCGGTTGTTGCGGTAGAGCGTGAAAGATATGGTAGGGTTAAAATTTTAGCTGTTGGAAAAGAAGCTAAGGAAATGGTAGGAAAAACCCCAGGTAATATCGAAGCAATCCGTCCTATGAAAGATGGTGTGATTGCTGATTTTGATATGACTGAAAAAATGATCCGTTATTTTATAGAAAAAACTCATAGAAGAAAATCTTTTTTAAGACCTAGAATTATCATTTCAGTTCCTTATGGATTAACCCAAGTAGAAAGAAAAGCAGTTAGAGAAAGTGCGTTAAGTGCGGGTGCTAGAGAAGTATTTTTGATAGAAGAACCTATGGCAGCAGCTATTGGTGCAAATTTACCAATTAGAGAGCCTCAAGGGAGCTTGGTGGTAGATATTGGCGGTGGTACTACTGAAATTGGTGTTACTTCTTTGGGCGGTCTTGTGATTTCAAAATCTATCCGAACAGCTGGTGATAAGCTTGATACTAGTATAGTAAATTATGTAAAAGAAAAATACAATCTTGTCATAGGTGAAAGAACGGGCGAGGAAATCAAAATCGCAATAGGCTCAGCAGTTCAGCTTCCAAAAGAGCTTTCTATGGTAGTTAAAGGACGCGATCAAGTAACAGGATTGTTAAATAGAATAGAGTTAACAAGTGAAGATGTAAGAGAGGCTATGCGTGAGCATTTAAAAGAAATTGCTGATGCATTAAAAATCGTTCTTGAAATGATGCCGCCTGATCTTGCAGCTGATATTGTTGAAAATGGTGTTGTTTTAACAGGAGGCGGAGCTTTAATACGCGGTCTTGATAAATATTTATCTGAAATTGTAAAACTTCCAGTATATGTAGCTGATGAGCCACTTTTAGCAGTGGCAAAAGGCACAGGTAAAGCTTTGGAAGAAATTTCTTTATTGCACCAACTAACGAATGAAGAGTAAAATTCTTAGTGTTTTAATTTTATCTTTTTTAGTGTTTGTTTCGTTTTATTATGGAGATATAATAAAACGAAATGTTTTAGATTTAAATATTGCTATTGTTAATCAGTTTTCTCAAAGCATTAATCTTTTAAAAGATAAATTTAATGAGCATTTTAATCAAGCTCAAGAAATTAAAAAATTAAGAGAAAGAAATGCTGAACTTGAAAAAAACAATATCTATATGAAAAACTTTGCCAATGAATTAAACAATATTTTAAGTGATAAAAATTCAAGTTTTTATTATCCTAATGTTAGTTTAGTTAAGGCAACTTCTTATGCTCAAATTAGCGATTATCATAAGGTTTGGCTTGATGTGGATTATAAAGGAAAAATTAAAGGCTTAATTTATAATGGCTATACAGCAGGCATAGTTATAGAAAAAAATGGTAGAGCTTTGGGACTTTTACAAGGTGATGAAGAGTGTATTTTTTCCGTATATATAGGTAAGGAACAAGCGCCAGGTATAGCTCATGGTAGAAATGATTATGTTTTAGTTAAATATATTCCTAAATGGCTTGAACTTAAAATGGGTGATAAGGTTTATACAAGTGGCTTAGATGAGATTTTCTTTTCAGGAATTCCAGTGGGCGAAATTTTTAAAATAGAAGAAGAAGGCGCCTATCAAAATGCATATGTTAAACCTTATGTAAAAATGAAAGTACCAAGTTATTTTTATATGGTAGAAAATTTTTAATAAAAAGTTATTTATTTTAGTTGATATAAATTATTATTTACTATTAAATATTAGAATTATCTCCGAATTTTAAAAATTTAGGAGATTAAATGAAAAAATATATCAGTAGTTGTTTAGCTTTTTGCTGTTTAAGTGGTGCTATTTATGCAAATGAAGTGGAATATGATGCACAAAAAATAGCAGATATTTTTTATCAACTTAATGCTGATCCTAAAAATCCAAAAGCAAAAGTTAATCATGCAAAAGGCTTTTGTGCTATGGGAACTTTTGAGCCAGCTTTGTCTATTAATAAAGAAGTTGATGTGCCTTTGTTAACACAAAAAAGTTTGCCAATCCAAGTAAGATATTCTTTGGGTGGAGCTTTTAAAGATGATAAAAGCAAAACAAGAGGTATGGCTATTAGAATTACTGATCCTAAAGATTCTGCTTCTTGGACTATGGTTATGCTAAATACAGAAATAAATTTCGCAAAAAATCCTAAAGAATTCGGTCAGTTTTTTGAAATGAGACTTCCTGTAAATGGTAAAATCGATCAAGAAAAAATAAGCAAGATGATGCAAGAGGTTGATTCTTATAGAAATTTTGCTGCATATACTGATAAAATTGGCATTAGTAAAAGTGTAGCAAATACTCCATTTTTTAGTATTCATACTTTTTATTTTAAACAAGCAAACGGAGAAAACTATTTACCAGCAAGATGGAAATTAGTTCCAAGTGAAGGTGTGGCATATTTAAATGAAGCACAAATGAAAAGTGCGAGTAGTGATTTTTTAAAAGAAGATTTCCAAAATCGTGTAAAAGCTAATAAGCCGGTTGAGTATAAAATGTATTTAGTATATGCAAATAAAAATGATATTACCAATGAAACAACGGCTTTATGGAGTGGTAAGCACAAAGAAAGTCTAGTTGGGACTTTTAAGGTTAATGCCTTGAGCGATGAAGATTGTAATTTTGATGTATATTTTCCTTCGGATGTACCTCAAGGGGTTAATCCACCACAAGATCCTTTATTTGATGTAAGAAATGAAGCTTATGCTATAACTTTTGGTAAGCGTCAATAAAATTTAGCTCTTTAAGAGCTAAATTCTTTGTTAAATTCAACTTCTAAAAAACTTATATTTGTTATAATTTGGCTAAAAATTTAGCTTAGGAAAATACATGCCAAAAAGAACAGATATAAAAAATATATTATTAATAGGCAGTGGGCCTATCATTATAGGTCAAGCTTGTGAGTTTGATTACTCAGGAACTCAAGCGGCAAAAACTTTAAAAGAGCTAGGTTATAGAGTAGTTTTGATCAATTCTAATCCGGCTACGATTATGACAGATCCTGAATTTGCTGATGCAACTTATATAGAACCAATTACCAAAGAAAGTATTCTAAGTATTATCAAAAAAGAAAAAATCGATGCGATTTTACCTACTATGGGTGGCCAAGTTGCTTTAAATGTTGCTATGGAAGTTTATGAAAGTGGCGAGCTTGCAGATGTAAAATTTTTAGGTGCAAATCCTGAAGCGATTAAAAAAGGCGAAGACAGACAAGTTTTTAAAGAATGTATGAAAAAAATCGGCATGGATTTACCAAAATCTATGTATGCGTATAATTATGAAGAGGCTTTAAAAGCTGTTGATGAGATTGGCTTTCCTTTGATGATTAGAGCTTCTTTTACCTTAGGTGGTGCAGGAAGTGGCGTGGTATATAATATGGATGAGTTTGCAGAACTTGCAAATACTGCTTTAGCGCTAAGCCCTATCCATGAAATTTTAATCGAAGAAAGCTTACTTGGTTGGAAAGAATACGAAATGGAGGTCATTAGAGATAAAAATGACAATTGTATTATCGTTTGCTCTATTGAAAATGTCGATCCTATGGGAGTTCATACAGGCGATTCTATTACTATAGCTCCTGCTTTAACTTTGACTGATAAAGAATACCAAGCGATGCGTAATGCTTCTTTTGCTATTTTAAGAGAAATTGGAGTAGATACAGGTGGATCAAATGTGCAATTTGCTATCAATCCAACTAATGGTAGAATGATAGTTATTGAAATGAATCCTAGGGTTTCAAGATCTTCAGCCCTAGCTAGTAAAGCTACGGGCTATCCTATAGCTAAGGTAGCTACGCTTTTAGCAGTTGGATTTAGTTTAGATGAGATTAAAAATGATATCACAGGAACTCCTGCTTCATTTGAACCGGTAATTGATTATATCGTAACTAAAATTCCTCGTTTTACTTTTGAAAAATTCCCAAATGCAAGCACAGAGCTTGGCACTGCTATGAAAAGCGTGGGTGAGGTTATGGCTATAGGGAGAACTTTTAAAGAAAGCATTCAAAAAGCACTTTGCTCACTTGAGAGAAATTTAAGTGGGTTTGATACTATAGAATGTGATAAAAATGAGCTTTTAGCAAAAATTCGCCAAGCTAATGAAAAACGCTTACTTTATATAGCACAAGCTTTTAGAGAAGGTTTTAGCACACAAGAGCTTTTTGAGCTTTGCAAAATAGATCCTTGGTTTTTAAACCAAATCAAAGAAATAGTGGAATTTGAAAATCAAATAGATATGGATATTTTAAGTAATAAGCAACTATTAAGAAAAGCTAAAACCTTAGGTTTTTCAGATAAAAAAATTGCTAGCTTAATTAATCAAAAAGATAATCTTGAGTTAAGCCAAAATGATATTTATTATGCAAGAATTAAACACAAAATCATCGCTCAATATAGTGAAGTAGATACTTGTGCAGGAGAATTTGAAGCACTGACCCCGTATTTATACTCAAGTATTAATACAAATGAAGCTACGCAAGTAAAAGAAAGTAAAGATAAAAAAGATAAAAAAGTGATGATTATAGGTGGTGGACCAAACCGCATAGGACAAGGCATTGAGTTTGATTATGCTTGCGTGCATGCTTCTTTTGCTCTAAAAGATATGGGTGTAAAAACTATAATGTATAACTGTAACCCAGAAACGGTTTCAACAGATTATGATACGAGTGATATTTTGTATTTTGAGCCAATTGATTTTGAGCATTTAAGAGCGGTTATTGATAGAGAAAGACCCGATGGAGTGATAGTGCATTTTGGTGGTCAAACCCCGCTTAAATTTGCAAAACGCCTTAGTGCTTTTGGAGCAAAGATTATAGGAACAAGTGCAAGGGTAATAGATTTAGCTGAAGATAGAAAGAAATTTGCTAAATTTATTGAAGATCTAGGTATAAATCAACCTAAAAATGGCACAGCCATAAGTGTAGAAGAAGCGATTATAAAAGCAAATGAGATAGGTTATCCTGTGCTTGTTAGACCAAGTTATGTTTTGGGTGGTCGTGCAATGCGTGTAGTGCATGATGAGAGTGAGCTTAGACTTTATATGCAAGAAGCAGTAGATGTGAGTGATAAATCTCCGGTATTAATCGATCAATTTTTAGATAATGCAACTGAGCTTGATGTAGATGCGATAAGTGATGGAAAAGAAGTTTATGTAGCAGGTATTATGGAGCATATTGAAGAAGCAGGAATTCACTCAGGCGATAGCGCTTGCTCTTTACCTGCTGTAAATATTGATGAAGCTATGCTTGAAATGATTGAACAAAAAACAAAAGATATTGCTTTAAATTTAGGTGTAGTAGGGCTTTTAAATATACAATTTGCTATTTATGATAATAAACTTTATATGATAGAAGTAAATCCAAGAGCTAGTAGAACCGTGCCTTTTGTGAGCAAAGCCACAGGAATTCCTTTAGCTAAGGTTGCAACGCGCGTGATGTGGCAAGGAAATTTAAGAGAAAGCTTGAAATTTTATGACACCTTTAAAGTGGTAGAGGAAAAAAACGGAATTTTAAGAGCTAAAAAACCAAAACATATTAGTGTAAAATCAGTGGTATTTCCTTTTGCTAAACTTAGCGGAAGCGATCTTGAGCTTGGACCTGAAATGCGCTCAACCGGTGAAGTTATGGGAGTAAGTAAAGATTTTGATAACTCTTATGCAAAAAGCCAACTTGCTTCTTCAAATTTCTTACCAGAAAGTGGTAATGTGTTTTTATCACTAAGAGAGCAAGATAAAAAATATGCAGTAGATTTAGCTAATGAGTATATTAAGCTAGGATTTAAAATCATTGCTACGAGTGGAACTTATAAAGTTTTACAAGAAGCGGGCTTGGAGTGTGAGTTTGTGCATAAAATTTCTGAAGGACGCCCGAATGTAGAGGATAAATTAAAAAATTCTCAAATTCAACTTGCTATAAATACTAGCGATGAGCATAGTTTTAAAGGCGACACTAAAAAAATTAGAGCAAATATTTTACGCTTTAAAATCCCATATTTTACAAATCTAAGAGCAGCTTATGCGGGGATTAAAGCTATCAAAGCTATACAAAATAAATCATGTCTTGAAGTAAAGAGCTTACAAGAATACTTAAAAACATGATTTATCTTGCTCAAACTGATACAACAGCAGGGTTTTTAAGTAAGGACTTAAAAGCCCTTAATACTTTAAAAAAAAGGCCCTTAAAGCAAGATTGTTTAATTACTACGGCTAAATTTAGTGAGCTTAAAAAACTTACAAGAGTGCCAAATTATTTTAAAAATACTATTAGAAAATCCAAAAAAACTACTTTTTTATATCCTAATTCTAAAGCAATACGCGTTGTGAAAGATTGCACTCATGAGGAATTTTTAAAAAAGTTTGATTGGCTTTATTCTACTTCTGCAAACATTCATGGAAAAAAATTTGATCTAAATTGGGCTATGCAAAATGCAGATAAAATAGTAGATGAAAAGTTTTTTGAAAGTGGGGCCTCAAAGATTTTTAAACTTCGAGGCATTAAAAAAGTTAAACTGCGTTAATTTCCAAGCGGCCAAAATACTTTTGGCTCTTCGCCGATTTTTGCTTGTCCATGATACATTCCAAGTTTATCTTTAGTCCAAGCATAACCAACTTTTCCATTTTTATCTATTGAAATAATTCCGCCTGTACCACCAAGTTTTGCAACTTGTTTGATGGTTTCTTGGGCTGCTTTTTGCACTGAAAGTTTTTTGTATTTGTATAAAGACGCAACTTCATGAGCTGCAGCTACTCTTATGTAAATGTCACCTGTTCCTGTGCAAGAAATTGCTACTGAGTCATTATTTGCATAATTTCCTGCTCCTATGATAGGAGAATCCCCAATGCGTCCTGTCATTTTATTTGTAGTGCCACCTGTGCTTGTACCTGCTGCTAGGTTGCCGTTTTTATCTAAAGCTATTGCACCTACTGTGCCTAAATATGGCTCGGTGCTTACACCAAGATGAGCTTTTGCCTTATCACTATCTAATAAAACTTCCTTGCTTTTTTTAGCTTCTTGAAGTTGTTTGTATCTGTGCTCTGTAAAGAAGTATTTTTGTCCTACTATTTCTAAGCCATGTTTTTTGGCTAATTTATCAGCACCCTCGCCCGCTATTAAAGTATGGGGTGTTTTTTCCATAACAAGTCTTGCTGCTTCTATAGGATTTTTAATCGTCCTAGCCATAGCAACTGCACCTGCTTTTAAATTTTTTCCATCCATTATAGATGCATCAAGCTCATTAAATCCATCAGAGGTAAAAACAGCACCTTTCCCAGCATTAAATTCAGGACTATCTTCCATTACTTTAATAGCGGCTATAACAGCATCAACCGAGCTTCCTCCTTTTTCAAGTATGCTTTGACCTGCTTTTAAAGATTCTTTCATTACCTTTTCTCTTTTGGCAAATTCTTCTTTGGTAAGTCCTAAGCCACTTGTTCCACCATGTATAACGATGATAGGTTCAAAATCTTTTGCAAAGACATTATTGCTTAGTAAAAATATTAAACTAGTTAATGTCAATAAAATTCTTTTACTACAGGTTAAAAATTTCATTATTTACTCCTTTTTTAAAATTATTTATTATATTTAATAAAAATTAAATATAACTAAAATTTAATTAATAAATGAGTATTTTTAGGACAAAAATTCTACTTTTTATTTTTATAGGTGTTATTTTTGAAAAATTTTTTAGAAATTAATTAAAATGTTTTTATATTTATTGCAAAATTAGGAGGTATTTTAATGTTTAAAACTATTGTAGCTAAGAAAATATCATTTTTCACAGCTTTGATTTTGGTTGTTGGATTTGGTATTTTTGTTGGACTAAATTATTATTCGTCTAAAACGGATATTCTTCAAAGTATTGTAAGTGGAAAGCAAGAAAGTGTTAAAAATGGAAAAAATTTTTCAGATTTATACTTCAATACCAAGATAGAGAATATTAAAAAAATCGCTGCAAATATTATTGAACATAAAAATGTAAGTGAGGAATATATTGGTTCTTTTTTAGAAAAGATGTTTGGTTTTTATTCTTTTAATGCTATTTATGTTGGGTATGAAAAAGATGGTAGCTTAATTGATGTAGATATTAATTCTAAAGGAAAACATTTTATTTTAAATCAAGAAAAAGATGGTTTTGATGCTAGAGAACGCGTGTGGTATCAAAATGCAAAAAATAAAAATAAGGTAAGCATTTCAGAACCTTTTTTAGATGTCGTAACTAAAAAAATAGCTTTGTCAGTGTCAATTCCGATTGTTATTGATGGGAAATTTTATGGAGTTTTAGCAGGCGAGTTTTTTCTAGATGATATACGCAATGCTTTTGGAAGATTAAAAACTACTGCAAGTAATAATGTGTTTTTAATCAATGAAAGAAAGGAAATGATAGCTCATTCTTCTGCTAATATAGATTTTTATGAAGACAATGAAGTTAAAGAAGTGTTAAAAAATTTTGTTAATGTTGCAAGTGTAACTCCAAATGAAACTACTGATTTGATTTTGTATAAACTTAAAGGTCAAGAACGCTTAGCTGTGTGTATTATGGGAGAAAATTCTTTAACTTTGTGTTCTTCTAATGCTTTGAGTGATTATGATGAGGTTTTAAACGGACTTTTAATTACCCAAGTTATATTTGGTGTGATTTTTGTCCTTGTTATTATCGTTATTTTGGGTGGTATGATAGAGCATTTTCTTAAGAAAATTATATTTATTAAAGAAGCTTTAGAAGATTTTTTTGAAAGTTTAAACTACAAAGCCGATATGAAAGATATAGATTTAAATATCAAAGGAAATGATGAATTTGCTATTATTGGTAAAGAAATCAATAATGGTATAAAAAATATCCAAAAGAATTTAAAGCAAGACAAGAAGGCTGTGTTTGAAAGTGTTCAAAAGTTGAAAGAGATAGAGCTTGGAGATTTATCTGTTAGAATTGATAATGATCCTATAAATCCTCAACTAATAGAGTTAAAAAATGTATTAAATGAATTGCTTGATATTTTAGAAGAGAAAATAGGATCAAACATCAACGAGCTTGATAGAGTGCTTGAAAGTTATAAGGCTTTAGATTTTTCAACACAGGTTGAAAATGCAAAAGGAAGTGTAGAAATAACAACAAATGTTTTAGGTTCAGAAATCAAAAAGATGTTGATTTCTTCTTCTAAATTTGCACATAAACTAACTATACAATGTGAAAAACTAGAAGAATTTATGCAAAAACTTGTTGATGGAACTTATTCTCAATCAAATTCTTTGGAAAAATCCATAAAAGCAGTAGAGCAAATAAACATTTCTATGCAAAATGTTGGAGGTAAAACTACAGAGGTTGTTTCTCAAGCTGAAAATATTAAAGAAGTAGTAAATGTGATCAAGGACATAGCAGAACAAACAAATTTATTAGCATTAAATGCTGCCATAGAAGCTGCTCGTGCGGGTGAACATGGCAGAGGTTTTGCTGTGGTTGCTGATGAAGTGCGTCATTTGGCTGAAAAGACAGAAAGAAGTTTAGGTGAGATAGAAGCTAATGTAAATATTTTAGTTCAAAGTGTTAATGATGTTTCTATATCAATGCATGAACAAACTCAAAGTATTTCACAAATCAATGATGCGATAATTCAACTAGAAGATGTCACAAAAGAAAATGTAAAAATAGCTAATTTTACTAATGAAACTACTAAAGAAGTAGGGGATATTTCTCAAGATATATTAAAAGAGGTGGAAAGTAAGAAAATTTAATACCAAGGAGCTTATTATTTTGTAATTTTGGTTATAATTTGCACTTTTAAAAAAGGTAGATTATGATTGAAAGAACAAAAATAAGCTCTAATTTTGGTTGGTTTATGGTAATTTTAGGTGGTTTGGTTGAGTGTTTTTGGGTAAGTGGTTTAAAATACTCTACTGAAATTTGGCATTATGCTTTAACAGCCATTGGAGTTTGTATATCTTTTACATGTTTTTTGAAAGCTTGTGAAAGACTTGAAGTAAGTATTGCTTATAGTGTTTTTGTAGGTATTGGCACGGTTGGAGTGGTGCTTAATGAGATGTTTATTTTCAATGAGCCAAGCTCTATTACCAAGCTTACTTTAATAGCCATTTTGCTTTTAAGTATCATAGGCCTTAAAATCATTAGCAAGGAAGCTAAATAATGGAATGGTTTTTTTTATTTTTAGCGACCGCTTTTGAAATTTTTGGCGTGATTATTATGAAACAACTTGTAAGCACTAAAAATAAGCTTTATCTTTTAGCTTTGATAGTGTGTTTTGCTTTTTCATTTGGATTTTTAAGCCTTAGCATGCAAAGTATTGCTATGAGTGTGGCTTATTCTATATGGACAGGAGCTGGAACTGCAGGCGGGGTTATCATAGGGGTGCTTTTTTATAAAGAAAGCAAAAGCTTTTTAAAGCTTTTTTTGATCGCTCTTATCATTGCTTGCACCGTGGGTTTAAAAATACTTTCATAGGTTTAAAATGAAAATATACATTAGCGGTATAGACACAGATGTTGGCAAAACTTATCTAAGTGCTAGAATTTGTAAAGAATTGGGTTTTGATTATTTTAAGCTTATCCAAGCAGGCACGCCAAAAGATAGTGAGGTAGTAGCTGAGTTTAGCCCAAAAACTAAGATTTTCAAAGAAGGTGTGTTTTTAAAAACCCCTGCTTCACCGCACAAAGGTAGGATTTTAGAGAATTTAAACTATAAAGCTTTTGATATACAAATTCCACAAAGTGAAAAACTCATTATCGAACTAGCTGGTGGGCTTTTTTCGCCCCTTGATGATGAAAAAACAATGATTGATTATATGAGTGCGTTTAAGCACCCTACGATTTTAGTCGCAAAAGACTATCTAGGAAGTATCAATCACACTCTTTTAAGCATAGAAGCATTAAAACAAAGAGATATTAAAATCCTTGCTTTAATCTTAAAAACCCAAGATACTTTTAGTAAGGATTTTATAAGCAATTACGCTAAAATTCCTATCATAGAATTTGATGATAAAGTGTGCGAAAATATTAAACCAATTTTAAAAAATCTCTAAAACTTTCATTTAGCAAGCAATTTTCTAAACTTCTTTGGGAAAATAAAAATCTTCCATCACAAACAAAGCCAAGCTCATTCCAATCAATTTTATTTAATTTATCACATATTTTTTGTAAAAGATTTTTATCACATTTAAATTTTGGGAAAATAGCTAGTATAGAACCATCATAAGCTTTGCAATCATTTATAAAAAATGGATTTTTATTTCTTGTTTTTGTATTGACATAAATTCTTTCTAAATCACTTTTATAATAGTTTCTACCCCATTGCCACCAATTATCTTCATTAAATTTTTTGATTTTTCTTGTTAATAATATATTTTTATGTTGTATTAAATATTCACATGTTTTACCATAATTTCCATAAATCATCTTTTTTGTCTTTTTTGTTTTATTTGTTGAAGAACAAACGAAATCTATATTTCCAAATTTGTCATTTGTAAAAATTTTATCTGCACCACTTACAGCTCCAACTTTTACAAAAAATAATTTTGAAAATGGTATAAAATAATGATTCTTAGTAAATAGTATTTGTCCATTTATGCAATTAAATTCTTTTAAACAATTTGTACTTCTTTTAAAATTTCCTTTTTCAAATCTCCATATAGCACAATTTGGTTGGGCGTTATGAAAAATTTTTTTATCACCTAAATCTATAAAATCAGTTATACTTCCTTGAGAAAATAAAAAATTATTTAATTTTATACTAGAAGTGCTTTTTAAAAAATCTCTAGGTGTGATAAATATCAATTCGCCATTATCTTTTAAATGTAAAATGCATTTATATATGAAAAACAGATATAAATTGCTTCTTTCATCAAATATTTGACTATAAGTTTGTAGGGAAAATTTGGTGTTATATTTTATATCTTTATATTTTACATAGGGAGGATTTCCTATTATAGTATCAAACTTTTCATTTATTGGATAATCAAAAAAATCTATATTTAGTATTTGTTGATCATTTATAACATTTTTATCTATTTCTATACCTATTTTATTAGCAGGTAAATTTCTAAAAAATGCTCCATTTCCACAACTTGGCTCTAAAAACCTACCATTGTTTTTAATTAAGCTCATCATGTCACTTACTACATATTGTGGCGTAAAAACTTGCCCTAGTTCTTTTATATTAAGCATATTCATTAAAATATTTCTTAAAATGAAAATACGCATCAGCTCTAAGTTTTAAAGAATTAGCAAAACATTTCATTATAAAATCTTTGGCTTCTTTAAAATCTCTTGATATAGGACATCTATTTTCATCCCATTTTGCTTGAAAAGGTAAATTATTTCCATTAGGTGAAATTTTATTAAGACTTTTAAGTGAAGCTACAAATATATCTTGAGTATTATCTTTATTTATAATTAAAAAATAATAATCTTTGCAATTTTCTTTTAAATTCTTTTTTAAGTTATAAAAATATTGTTCCCAGTTTATATTATTAAAAATCGGAATATTTCCTGTCAATGCATAATATATACCTAGTTTACAATTTAAATTATCCGTAGTATGCGTTGTTGTGACTTTTATATTTACAGGATAAAATTCCCCGTTTTCTTCCAAACTAAAATCAAACCAAGCCCTAGCATTTGGTAAATTAATTTTAAAATCATTATTTATGATATTTATTATATCATCTTCATTTAAAGCAGAATTTATTCTTCCATCTCTTGAGTATTCTTTTAGTTGTGCTCTATTTTCTAATAAAAAATTTTGAATTTCAATAAGCTTACTTGGAAACATTTTATTCCTTATTTAGATTATTTGATATTTATTTTAAATTAAAAATCTTTAAAAATTTCTTTTAAAGATTTTACCATATAAGCAATCTCATCTTCATTTATAACATATGGTGGCATGAAATAAATTGTATTTCCAAGTGGTCTTAAAAGCAAGCCTTTTTTTAAGGCTCTTTGAAAGACTTCAAGTCCTGCTCTTTGATATTTGCTTTTTTGTATATCAAATGCACTTACCATGCCTAAATTTCTAAAATTTCCTAAAAAGTCAAATTCTTTTAAACTCTCCCATTGAGTTTTTATAAAAGCACTTTTGATTTTATTTTTTGTGATGATATTTTCTTTTTCAAAAATATCCAAAGTCGCATTAGCCGCTGCACAAGCTAGGGCATTACCCGTGTAAGAGTGAGAGTGTAAAAAGGCCTTTTGGCTCTCATAACTATCATAAAATTTCTCATAAATTTCATCTTTAGTAAGCACCACTGAAAGTGGTAAATACCCACCCGTAATAGCTTTAGAAAGACATATATAATCAATGCTTTGTGAGCAATAATCAAGCGCAAACATTTCCCCTGTGCGTCCAAAACCTGTGGCTATCTCATCAAATATCACTTGCACGCCATAATCTTTAGCAAGTTTAACTGCCTCATCTAAATACCCAAGCTCGTACATGTGCATATTACCCGCACATTGAAGTAAAGGCTCAAGTATAAAAGCACAAATTTCATGATGATGATTTTTTAAAATACTTTCTAGAATTTCGAGTTCTTTTGTATAGTCTTTGCTTGTTGGCACAGGCGTTGTGATACTTTTTAAAAGTAAAGGCTCATAGGTTTTTTTATAAAGTGCTACATCGCCAATGCTTAATGCACCTAGGGTTTCTCCATGGTAAGAATTGCTAAGCGATAAAAATTTATCCTTTTTAGAGCCATTGTTTAAGTGGTATTGAAAGCTCATTTTTAAAGCCACTTCTATGGCTGAGCTACCATTGTCTGCAAAAAAGCATTTATCAAAAGGTAAAAGCTTGCAAAGTCTTTGCGAAAGCTTTATGATAGGCTCATGTGAAAAGCCTGCAAGCAAGACATGCTCTAAATTTTGAAGTTGATCTTTGGTTTTTTCATTGATATATTCATTACAATGGCCAAAGATATTTACCCACCAAGAGCTAATGCAGTCTATGTATGATTTTTCATCAAAATCATACAAATACACTCCCTTAGCCTTTTTTATAGGTATTAAAGGTAAAAACTCATGATCGCTCATTTGCGTGCAAGGGTGCCAAATGTGTTTTAAGTCTAGTTCTTTTAAATTCATTTTTACTTCTTTGATTTTTATTACTAATGATACTACAATTTTTACTCAAATTTATGCTTTAAAATGAAAAAGGATTATTTAGAAAATATTTATATAATTAGCTTTTATCTTAAATTTAGAGGTAAAGTATGAAAAAAGTATTGATTATCTTAACGATTTTATTTTCAAATTTTGCATACTCGCAAGCGGATTTGGTTATAAAAGGATTTGAGGCTTATGATAGAGGCGATTACCCAACAGCTTTAAAATACTTTCAGCAAGCTTGTGATTTGAAGAACGGTTTTGGTTGTTATAGTATTGGTGCTATGTATGCAAATGAAGAAGGTATAAAAAGAGATAATTTTAAAGCAGTGAAATTTTATAAAAAAGCTTGTGACTTGAACGATGGTTCAGGTTGCTCTAATCTTGGTTTTATGTATGTAAATGGATATGGTGTTAAAAAAGATAATTTCAAGGCAGTAGAATTATTTCAAAAAGCATGTGATTTAAACGATGGATTAGGTTGTGATAATCTTGGTGTTATGTATGTAAATGGATCTGGTGTTAGAAAAGATCTTTCCAAAGCCTTAGAGTATTTTGGCAAGGCTTGTGATTTGAAATACGATAAAGGTTGTCAAAACTACGCAAGGCTTAAACAATAATGCAAATTGCACAAATTTTAGATGAGCTAAAACAACAAAATAATTTTAGAATTCTACGCTCATTAAAACATGAGGGAAAATATGTTATTTATAATGAGCAAAAATTACTAAATTTAGCGAGCAATGATTATTTAAATTTAAGCAATGAAAAAGCATTAAAGCAAGATTTTTTAACACATTTAAAAGAATTTAAATTTTCTAGTTCAAGTTCTAGAAGCTTGAGTGGAAATTATGCGATTTTTGATGAATTTGAAAGCTTTTTAGAAGCTAAGTTAGGCAGAAAAATCTTGCATTTTAACAATGGCTATGCCTTAAATGTTAGCTGTTTGCAAGCTTTAGCAAGCATTAAAAATACTTTATTTTTAGCAGATAAGCAAGTTCATGCAAGTATCATCGATGGTTTAAGGCTTGGCGGGACTAAATTTATAAGATTTAAACACAATGATATAAAGCATTTGCAAAGCTTAGTGCAAAAGCATTATAAAGAATTTGAAAATATTATCATCATAAGTGAAGCGCTATTTAGTATGGATGGAGATTTTGCGCCTATAAAAGAATTCATAAATTTGAAAAAAGAATTTAAAAATATCAAAATTTATATTGATGAAGCTCATAGCATAGGTTGTTTTGGAGATGATGGTTTGGGTTATGTGAAATTTTTAGGCTTAGAAAAGGAAGTGGATTTTTTAGTTTTTACCTTTGGTAAGGCCATAGCTTCCATGGGAGCTTGCATGATAAGTGATGAAAAAGATTTTTTTATCAACAAAGCAAGGGCCTTTATATACTCAACTGCCATTGCGCCTATCAATGTAGCTTGGACTTTGCATGTTTTTAAGCATTTGCATGAATTTAATGCTCAAAGAAAAGAGCTTTTAGAGTTAAGCACTTGGTTTAAAAATGCTTTGGCAAGTAAAGGTGCAGTTTTAGGCGAGGCTTATGTGATATCTTTTATTTTAGGGCAAAATGCACTAGCTAGTGAAATTTCACAAAAGCTTTTAGAAAATGGTATTTTTGCACCTGCTATTAAAGAGCCAACCGTGGCTAAAAATACAGCTAGAATTCGCTTTTCTTTGCATGCTGGTTTAGTGAAAAAAGACTTAGAAAAGGTTTTGGAGGTATTTTGAAAACTCATTTTTTACATGAAAATGCAAATTCATCTGAGTTGATTTTATTTTTTTCAGGATTTTGCTCGCATTTTAGCCATTTTACGCATTTAAAAAGTGATGTAAATGTTTTAATGGTGTATGATTATACGAGTTTTGGTTGGGAATTTGATCTTAATAAATTTGAAAAAATCACTCTTGTTGGCTTTTCTATGGGAGTTTGCGTGGCGAGTAAAATTTTAAAAGATATAAAATTTGATAAAAAAATAGCCATAAATGGCACAAATTTACCTATAGATGATGAATTTGGGATTAAAAAAGCCATTTTTAAACTTACGATGAAAAGGTTTGCTTTAGAGGATTTTAAAGCAAATTTGCTTGAAAAAAGAATGAATTTAAGTGATGAGTTTTACTTTGAAAAAAACGAGCATTTAAAAGCAGAACTTTTAAGTTTATATGAGTTTTGCACTAAAGATTTAAATGAAAATTTTACTTGGGATAAAGCTATAATTAGCAAAGAGGATAAGATCTTTCCACCAAAACATGTTTTAAATTTTTTTAAAGAAAAGGCAATGTTTATCGATGAGCCACATTTTGCATTTTTTAAATACCACACTTGGGAAGAGCTTTGCAAACTTTCATAAGAGCAAAAGATACTTATAGTGCAAATACACCAGTGCAAAAAGACATGGCTAAAGAGCTTTGTAAAATGCTTAGTGAGAATGATTTGAGCGATTTTAAAGTGGTATTTGAGTTTGGCTGTGGAGTAGGGGTTTTTAGTAAGGCTTTGCAAGAGTGTATTAAATTTAAGCATTATTTTTTAAATGATATTTATCCTTTTGAAAATCCTTGTAAGTTTGATGAATTTGGTGTTTTTGATATGAATGAACTTAAAAATCATCATTTTTATACGAAAAAATTTGATCTTATAGCTTCAAATGCTTGTATGCAGTGGCTAAAGATAGATGAGCTTTTAGAAAATTTTGCAAATATGTTAAATAAAAATGGGATTTTGCTTTTTTCTACTTTTGGAGAAAAAAATTTCACTCAAATAAAACAAAGCACTAATTTATCACTTGAGTATTTAACTTTAGAGCAAATTAGGCAAAAGCTTTCTAAAAATTTTAAGATCATAAAAACAAAAGAAGAGTTAAAAGAGTTAAAATTTGATCATACTTTGGAACTTTTTAGGCATTTGAAATTAAGCGGAGTAAATGCTTTGAGTGATAAATTTTTTATAAGCAAGGCATTTTTAAAAAACTATGAAAAAGAATTTCAAAATACCTTGACTTATCATCCTTTATTTTTTCTAGTTAGAAAACTATAATCGCTAATGTTTTAAGTAAAATGGATAGGTAAAAAATATCAAATGGATTAAATTTAATCCATAGTGAAACAATACGCTCATCCATAAGCTTTTTGAGTGTTTATAAGCTAAGCCATAAATCACGCCTGCAACACTAGCAAATACAATCATCAAAACACCGCTTTTATAATGCACTAATCCAAAAGCTATGCTTGCGATTAATAAAGCAAGATTGGGGTGAATAAATTGTGTAAGTCTTTGTTGGAGATAACCTCTAAAAAAAGCTTCTTCTACTAAAGCAACTAACAAAAGATTTGAAAATAAAAAATATAAAATCCATGATGGTATGCTTATTTCTAGTTTGATAACACCCAAATACCAAGGCACGCACAGCAAAAGAATAGGAGATAAAAGCAATAAGCTCCATTTTATCGCTGAAGCTTTGGTGTAGTTTGTGTTTTTAAATAAAATAGGAAAAAGTATAAAAAGTATAAAAACCCCTAGTGGCTTGTCAATACTAAAGTAAAGATTAAAAGGTGCGCTATTTGTGCTTGCATAAACTTGATCTAAAACTTTGATGTTATTTACACCAGGGATAAAATGAAGAAATAAAGCTAAAGCATAGATAAATAAAGCTATTTCTAATATGAAAATTTTTTTATACTGATACAATATAGCCGTTATAAAAACTAATACATTAATCACTATAAAAGTTATATCTATAATTTTAAATACATATCCCAACAAGACTGAAAAGAGTAAAAAAATATACGAAATTTTGACTTTATCAAATGAAAGTAATATCAAAGAAATAGCCAAAAAAAGATGAGTGCTTAAAGCTAACATATAAAATCCTTGTTTATAATTGATCTAGATATAGTTTTACTACTTCTTCTCTTAGGTAAAGCTTTTTTAATCATTTACATTTATATATTTAAGACAAAAGCGTAAATTTTGTTACTTTTTATAAAACCTACAATTTGTCTATATTGTTTTAAATTCCAGTTTGTGTTTTTACTTAGCTTGATGATATTTATAATTTTTATCTTTGTAGTGAAAAATTTATTATTATCTTTTATAATACCTTTATTGAGTGTAATTAAGACATTAAAAATTTTAAAGTAGAAGCAGATAAAATGCATTTTGTTTGTTTTTTTAAAATCGTTTTATTTTCTTTTTCATGAAAAAATTTTTTAATTCTTGTTGATCTCTTATAGCAATGTTTTCTTTGATGATTTTAAATCCTGCTTTTAAAAAGAAATTTTTAGCACTAAGGCTAGCAAAAGTATAAATTTCACTATAAGGGTAGTTTTTAAGAGCAAATTCTAATAAAGCTTTACCATAACCTTGATGAGCATAGTTTGCATGAGTAAAGCAAAGATCGAGTGTTTTTTCTTCTAAATTTATACTTATAAAAGATACAATTTGGCCTTTTTCTTCATAAATAAAACCTAGTTGATTTTGAAATTTTTCTTCCCAAGCTTTTTGGTTTATATTAATCCAAGCACGAATTTGTTCTTTTGTATAATCATTTTTACAAAGAATGGATACGCTTTGCTTAAAAAGCTTGATACAAGGAGCTAAGTCTTTTATATCAAGCTTTCTTATCAAGCACTTTCCTTAAAGCCAAAGAAGCTAGAGCAAGTCCAAAAGAAGCTGTTACACCCATAAATGAGCCAAGATCTTTACAATGGGCTTCTTCATCTGAAAATACCACATCAAAATCCCCTTTAAAGCCTGATTTTCTAAGCTCATAGCGGAATTTTTTAGCTAAAGCATCGCCATGTGTTTTAAATATGCTTGTCGTTTTAATACGCGTTGGATCAAGCTTTCTAGCTCCACCGGTTGATGAGATAAAAATTTGCTTTTTCAAATCAAGTAAATTAGCCAAAGCAACCTTAGCAGGTATATCATCGATCGCATCGATGATAAGATCAAATTCACTCAAATTAAAACTTTTCAAAAACTCATCATCGATTTTACTGACTATACCTTTAGCATTGTAAATACGCTCAAAAACCTTAGCTTTTTCTTCGCCTATATTTTCACTATGAAGCTGGCGGTTTTGATTAGTAGTTTCAAATTTATCCGCATCAATTAAAGTTAGATTACTAAAGCCACTTCTAAAAAGCGCATCAACACAAATTCCACCAACTCCACCAAGCCCACAAACTAAAACTTTAGTGTTTTGAATTTTGATAAAATTTTCTTCATTAATAAGCCATTTTATACGCGTGTATCTATCCATTTTTCATCCATTTTTTGAGATTTTTCATTTGTTTATAAGCTGTTAGATCAAGCATTATAGGGGTTATTGTGGCATAGCCTTGTTTTAAAAGTGCTATGTCTGAATCTTTTTCATTTTCATGATCAAGATTAGCAGCAGCTAGCCAATAGTATTCTACACCTCTTGGGTTTGTATTAGAATGTGCTTTATAGCTATAAATTCTTTTACCTGCTTTGCAAATTTTTAAGCCTTGAAAGGCTGTTTTACTAGAAGGAAAGTTGATATTTAAAAATTCTTTTTTATCTAAAGGAAAGCCTTTTTCAAAGATATTTTTGACTATTTTTTTAGTAAGTTTTAAAGCAAGTTTATAATCAAGCTCTTTTTGATTATCTTTGTAAAATTGCGATAAAGCTATGGCAGGAATTCCATGAAGTACTGCTTCCATAGCACCTGCGCAAGTTCCTGAGTAGGTTATATCCTCGCCTACATTAGCACCTTTGTTAATTCCACTTATGACAAGATCAGGCAAACGCTTTTTATATAAAGCATGTAAAGCTAGATAAATACAATCTGCAGGCGTGCCATCATCAAGCTTGTAAAATCTTTTTCCAACCTTATGAAATCTTAAAGGCTTAGTTAGTGTTATAGAGTGTGAGCATGCTGATTTTTCACTAGCAGGAGCTACTATGGTAATTTTAGCTTTAAAATGCTTTCTTAGCATTTTTATAAGCTTTTTTAAACCCTCACTTTCATAGCCATCATCGTTTGTTATTAAAATTTCTTTCATGTTTTTTCCTTTTTTTAAATTCTAACACAAGTAATACAATATTTTTTTATTACTAAATTGTTTTTTCATTTTTTAAATATTAAAATTATAGTTTTGATTAATTTTTTAAAGGAAAGAATGATGTCAAAACTTTTACTTTTTAGTGCTTCTGGCTATAAAGATAGCGCTTATTTAAGTCATACTAGAGAATTTATAGATGATTTTTTAAAAGAAAATTCCATGAAAGATGAAGAAATTCTTTTTATACCTTATGCGGGTGTTAGAAGGACTTATGATGCTTATGAAGCTAAGGTAAAAGAAGGCTTGAAAAAAGATAATATCAAATCATTACACCATTTTGAAAATTTAAAAGAAACGATTTTAAATGCAAAAGTTTTTTTAGTAGGTGGTGGCAATAGTTTTATGCTTTTGCATAAATTATATGAAAATGATTTGCTTGAAGTGTTAAAAGAGCGTATTGAAAAAGGGGCTTGTTATATAGGTTGGAGCGCAGGCTCAAATATAGCAGGTCTTAGCATAAAAACAACTAATGATATGCCTATTGTTATGCCAAAAAGTTTTGATAGTTTAGGGGTTTTTCCTTATCAAATCAACCCACATTTTATTGGCGGGAAAATTCCTGGACACAACGGAGAAAGTAGAGAGGAGCGTTTGGAAGAGTTTTTATTAACTAATCCAAAAGACATTGTTTATGCTATACCGGAGGGTTCTGCATTAAAAGTGCAAGATGATAGCTTAAAAATCATAGGTCATCATGATGTGTTAAAACTAAGCTATCCATTTAATGTAGAATATTTAAAAGTCAATCAAATAACTAAAATCTAAAGGAGAAAAATGCAAACTTTTTATCTTTTAGCTGCGATTTTTGGTATTGTGGCTGTGGTTTATTTGCTTATTAAAAAAGTAGAAACAAAAACAGCTTTAATTAGTGTTGGTTTTATTTTATGTTTGATTTCGCTTAAGCCCATTGAAGCTTTGAGTGCTTTTACACATGCTATGGTGCAACCTGCTTTGATTAAGGCAATTTGTGCAAGTATGGGCTTTGCTTTTGTGATGAAAGTGACTAAATGTGATAAACATTTGGTTAAATTACTTACAACACCTTTGAAAAATGTAGGATTTTTCTTAATCCCACTTGCTTTTATGGTAACTTTTTTCATCGCTATAGCTATACCTTCAGCGGCAGGATGTTCAGCTGCAGTTGGTGCGACTTTAATACCACTTTTAATGGCTTCGGGTATAAAACCTGCCATGGCAGCAGCAACAGTGCTTTGTGGAACTATAGGAGGAATTTTAAGTCCAGGTGTTTCTCATACGGCTTTGATTTCTGAAATTTCAGGGAAAAATATACAAGAAATTGTTTTAACTCAAACTCCAAATGCATTAACAGCAGGAGTGATAGTGATGATTTCTTTGATGATTATGGCAGTGATTTTTAAAGATTATCAAAAAGGGCAAGTTTTTGAAGTGGCTAATCAAAACAAGACTGAAGATAATATTGAAAAAGTAAATGTATTTTATGCGCTTATGCCTTTAGTGCCTTTGATTGTACTAATCATAGGCGCAAGTCCTTTAAATGATTATGAGTTTTTAACATGGACAAAACAAGTTGGAGTTGCTGAAGCCATGCTTTTAGGGGCGATTATAGCTTTGGTAGTAACTATGAGTAAGCCTGATAATATTTTTAAAGAGTTTTTCAATGGTATGGGAAAATCTTATGCAGAGATTATAGGGATTATCATAGCTGCTAGTGTTTTTGTTGCGGGTTTAAAAGCATGCGGTGTAATTGATATTATCATAGAATGGCTTAAAAATGAACAGCATTATGTGCGTTTTGGTGGAACTTTTATACCATTTTTAATGGCTATGATTACAGGTAGCGGTGATGCTGCTGCTATGGCATTTAACAAGGCTGTAACTATTCATGCTCAAGATCTTGGTTTTGATCAAGTTAAACTTGGTACTGCAGTGGCAATGTCAGCAGTGCTTGGAAGATACCTTTCGCCTATTTTAGGAGCTTGCATTATCGTTTCAGCTATAGCTGGGGTTAGTCCTTTAGAAATTGTTAAAAGAACTGCTTTAGGTTGTGTTGTTTCGGTGGTTGTAATTGCTTTTGTGTTATTATAAATTTAAGCCTTAAAAGGCTTAAATTTATTTTGCGGCTAGGATGATGATTTCTTGTATAACTTTGCTTGCTGCTTTTAAAGATTTAACAGGTAAATACTCATAAATAGAGTGAAAATTATGTGCTCCGGTAAAGATATTTGGACAAGGTAGGCCTTTTTCTGAAAGCACCGCTCCATCGTATCCTCCACGCATAGGAATGATTTTAGTTTTGATATTTAAATTTTCATAAGCTTGTAAAGCAAGTTTAATAGGCAAAGATTTGGTTGTTTTTAGACTATTAAAGACATTTTTATAACGATCGTTAAGTTTAATGTTAATTCTTTCTTCTCCATATAGCTTTTTAAAACTATCGTTTAAATCTTGTAAAAATTGCATTCTTTGTTTGTATTTTTCATCATCAAATTCTCTAATATCTATTTTTAAAATAGTTTTAGCGCTATTTCCCTTGAGTTCTTTAACCCAAAAATATCCTTCTTTATTTTCTGTGTATTCAGGTGCTTCGCCATTTGGAAGCATAGAGATAAATTTATGTGCTAAAAGTAAAGAATTAACTAATTTTCCTTTAGCACTCATAGGATGAGCAGATTTTCCTATAAATTCTACTTCACAATCTCCTGCATTCCAATTTTCATAAATAAACTCTCCTATCTCGCAACAATCTAAACAATATCCAAAATCAGCATTAATTTCTTTTATATCAAAAGCTTTTGCCCCTCTTAAACCTTGTTCTTCATCAGGTAAAAAGCAAGCATAAATATCACCATGTTTAATATCAGGATTTTTAACAAAAAATTCAAGCATATCCATAATAGCTGCAATGGCTGCTTTATCATCAGCTCCAAGCAAGCTTGTGCCATCAGTGTGGATAATATCATCTCCTATGTAGTTTTTAAGCTCTTTAAATTCACTTTCTTTCAAATAAAGATCTAAGTTTTTATTTAAGCATATATCCCCACCTTGATACTTAGTGATTTGTGCTTTGGTATCATTAGTTTGTTCCATACTTGTATCTAAATGCGCAAAAAAGGCTATTTTAGGAGCATTTGGAGTGTTTGCTGGTAAAAGAGCTGTGGTAATGGTGTTTTCTCTTCTTTTGATGTCTTTTAAACCTAGTTCTTGTAATTCTTTTTCAAGTAATTTTGCAAGCTCCATTTGATTAGGACTTGATGGCATAATGCCTTTGGCGCCATTTTCTCTACTTGTAGTAGTATTAATCTTAGTGTAATTTATAAATCTTTGTACAATATCCATAATTTTTCCTTTTTAGATTAAAATTAATAAAATTATAACAATTCATTTTTAAAATATTTGATCAATCTAAGAAGATTTTATTAAATGATATTTTCTATCAAAATTTATTTAAAATTATGATAATATATTTAAATTTATATTTTTTAAGGAGAGAATATGCAAAAACTTAGATTTATGATGATATTGAGCGTATTTATAACTTTTTTTGTTGGATGTTCTTCTAAAGAAATCAATCCTTTAGGGCGTTCTTTTGGAGAATTTAGCGATGGAGATCCTTTGAAAATAGGTAAAAATCCAACTCCACCGGCTAAACAAAAAACACCAACTTTAGTGGAAGGTAAGAAAATCCCAGCTATACCACTTGAGCCACCTCTTATGAAAGTCAATACTTTTAAAGGAGATAATGCTGTAAAAGGACCATTACCAAGGCTTACATCAAGCAATGGATTTACTTCAAATGCTTTGTATGAAAATATAGGATTTGTAAGCGATTTTGTAACTATTATGAACCCAAATGGAGCTGCATTAACGGTTTGGGCTTTAAATCCAGGCAATTGGATATGGGGGTATAATTTATTTGATAGTAAATCTTTTGGTGATGCAAGAGTGTGGCAACTCATTGAATTTCCAAATAATACTGTGATGATTAAAAATGCAAAAACTTTAACTTGCTTAAATGCTTATGGTAATGGTATAGTACATTATCCTTGCGATCAGACAAATTTTGCACAATTTTGGAGATTATATCCTATGAGCAATGGTGCTTATCAAATTCAAAATTTTGCAACACAACAATGTATACAAACGACAGTTGGAAATGTAATGGAGGAATTTTATTTTGACTATTATAGTATTTATTTGACACCTTGTTTGAAATCAAAAGAAAAAAATTTAGATAGACAATGGAGCATTAGTGCGCCTGCTTTTCAAACAAGATCGCCTTATGCTTATACGGGAGAGTGATGATGAAAAAGATAGTATTTTTGATTTTTAGTTTTAATTTATTATTTGCTGCTTTGGAAAATTATAATAGCGGTACTTGGAATTTACAAGGTGCATCAGCTTCTACTGAAAGTAAGTGGAATATTAGCATAAGACAGCTTGTAACCGGTGCCAATCCTATGGATATTTTGGCTGTTCAAGAAGCAGGAGTTTTACCAAGTACTGCTATAATGACGCCAAGACAAGTTCAACCCGTGGGAGTTGGCATTCCTATTCATGAGTATGAGTGGAATTTGGGTTCATCAAGTCGTCCAAATTCAGTTTATATATACTACTCAAGAGTTGATGTTGGGGCAAATCGCGTAAATATGGCTATTGTGAGTAGAACGCGAGCTGATGAGGTGATAGTTTTACCACCTCCAACCGTTGCTTCAAGGCCTATTATAGGAATTCGTATAGGAAATGATGCGTTTTTTAGCATACACGCTTTATCAAGAGGCGGTAATGATGCAGGGGCTATTATAAGTGCTGTGGATATGCACTTTAGGAATATGCCACAGGTTAATTGGATGATTTTAGGGGATTTTAACAGACCTCCTGGGACTATTGTAAATTTAATTGATCCGGATTTAAGATCTCGCATTAATATAGTCGCACCTCCTTCTTTTACACAAACAGGTGGCAATACAATTGATTATGCAATTACGGGAAATTCAAGCACTACATCTTTATATAGTCCGCCTAGAATTCTTGCAATCTTAGCTGTAGCAGGACTTAGGACTTTTTTAGCTTCGGATCATTTTCCTGTAAATTTTAGAAGACCTTAGGAGAAGATGATGAGAAAAATTTGTATTTTATTTTGCTTTATTTTAAGTTTTTTAAAAGCTGAAGTTTTATTTGATGATTTAGAAGATTTTACACCTATGTTCGCGATAAGATCTTTAGAAACGGGAATTTCACTTAGTCCTTTTAGATATAGCTCTGAAAAACTAGAAGAGCAAAATTGGTTTTTAAAAGAGATAATTCTTAGCGATGCGTTAAAACAAAAAGATAGATATGCCGTGCAACGCCCTTTTGGCTATGTGCAGTTTATAAACCCTAGAGGTGCTGATGTATGTTTAGCTGTCTTAAGTGAAAAATCTTTTGGAGTGAAATCTTGCAAGCAAGATTTGCAAGATGGGCAAATGCAAACGGTTTTTTCTATCATGCCTACTACAAGTTCAGCTGTGCAAATTAGATCTTTAACTCATGGCGGGGTAAAATGCATGAGTACCTTTTATGAAGCGCGCGTGCCTATAGAAAATCGTTTTGGCTTAGATGATTGCACTGTAAATCCTTCTGTGCCGATAGAGTTAAAAGAGTTATTTTTCTTTGCTCCTGCTATTGTTGAAGCAACTCCGATTTATTAAATTTAACCCGCTTTTGTGGGTTTAAACTCTAAGTTAAAATTTGTTAGAATGTCTTTTTAGTTTTTGTTAGGGAAAAAAATGATTTTTGAAAAACAAGAATATCAAGAAAAGTGCATAAACAACATCATAGAGCTTTTAAAAGATTTTGATTTTAAAAAACAAGATAATTTAAAAGAATGTTTGCAAGAATTTTATAAAACCACAATCTTGCCGGTACAAAATATCACCGATAAGTTAAATTTAGATGTTTTAATGGAAACAGGTACAGGAAAAACCTTTACTTATCTAAATTTGATTTTTGAGCTTAACAAAATTTACAAACAAAATAAATTCATTATTTTTGTTCCAAGAAAAGCAATTTTAGAAAGCGTAAAGCAAAACATAGATCTTACTAGAGAATATTTTTATGTGCAGTATAAAAAACACATAAAAGCTTATTTTTATACAGATGCAAAAAGCCAAAATTCTATCATCAGTCATTATATAAAAAATCAAGATGAGCTTTCAGTGTTGATTTTAACAAATAGTGCTATAGATAAAAAAGATAATATATTAAACAAAAACAATGAAAATTTATTTAATTCAAAAAGTATTTTTGAAAATATCATAGATCTAAAGCCTATTAGTATTATAGATGAACCACATTTGCTTAAAGGTAAAGCCTTTAATGAGTATTTTTCTAGATTAAATTCTATTTATTTTCGTTTTGGAGCTACTTTTCCAAAAGAAAAAGATTATGAGCTTAGCAATTTAGTATATTGTCTTGATTCTATATCGGCATTTAAAGAATATCTTGTAAAGCAAGTTAGAGTAAGTTCTTTAGGAACTCAAAATAAAAATATTTTTTTAAAAGAATATAAAAGAGATTTAGTTACTTTTACTTATTTTTCAAATGGCATAGAACAAGAAATAAAAATCAAAAAAGGCGATAGTTGTCAAATTTTAAATAATGCTATTTTAAAAAGTGTAAAAGAAAATAAAGCGTATTTTGATAATGATATTATCATAGAAAAAAAAGAAAGTTATATTTTAAGTGAAGAAGAAATCACAGGGCTTTTGCAAAATGCTATTAATTTACACTTTGAAAAAGAAGAAAAATTATTTAAACAAAATATTAAAGCATTAAGCTTATTTTTTATACCAAATATTTTAGATTTTAGAGGCGATAATCCTTTTATAAAAAATAAATTTGAAGAGCTTTATAAAGAAAAAAGAAAACAAATACTTGAAACTAAAATAGACAAATCTTATAGAGAATATTTGGAAAAAGATTTTGATGAAGATGGAAATTTAAAAGTCCATCAAGGTTATTTTAGTGGCGATAAAGGGAGTGCTGATGAAAAAGAAGCTTACGGGGTTAAACTTATTTTAGAAGATAAAGAAAAATTACTTTCATTTGACACTTCTTTGCGTTTTATTTTTAGTGTTTGGGCTTTGCAAGAAGGCTGGGATAATCCAAATATTTTTACCCTTACCAAGCTTTCAAATTCTTCTTCGCAAATTAGCATACACCAACAAGTTGGTCGTGGACTTAGACTTTGTGTAAATGATAAAGGCAAAAGAATTACCCATAGTTATTTAGATTTTAATGATAGCAAATTTTATGATATTAATTATCTTGATATTTTAGTTAGTGCAAGAGAATTTAACTATATAGAAAATTTGCAAAAGGAAATTACAAATTCTAGTTTTGCTTTTGATAATAAAATATTAGAAAAAAGTTTTTTAGAAAATCTTTTGAATATAGATTTAGCTAATGATTTGGTCTATATTTTAAAAAAATTAAAATTAATCACTTACAATGAAGAACAAAGTAATTATGAAATAATATCTCCTATATATGAAAACATAAAAGATAATGATGAGATTAAAGAACTTCTAGGTGATAAATTTGAAGTTTTATTAAAAATTCTTAATGAAAACTCCCAAAATAAATACAAGCAAATCATAAATGCAAACAAAGAAAATAAAAAAATAAAAATAAATTCAAATCTAGCTAAAGATTTTAAAGAGCTTTGGGATATTATAAATAAAAAAGCAAATATAGTTTATAAAAATATAAAAGAAAATGAACTTATAGAAACAATAGCAAAAGAATTTAACGCTTTAAAAATAGAAAAAGAAATTTTGTATTATGAAAAGAAAGTTTTTAACGCACAAGAAAATACCATAATCACACAAGAAATTGATATTTTAAAAGAGATTGATTATAAAGCTAGTTTGTATAAAGATATTCATAATTTATTTTTAAATTTTTGTAAAAACGAAAAATTTCCTTTGCAATTTTTGCTAAAGATTTATGAAAAATTAAATAAAACTCAATTTGAAAATTCCCCTAAAAAAGCTTTTGATAGTTTAAAAAACATAATTAAAAATAATCTTCATCATAGTTTATTGCAATGTCTAAGTTATGAATTTTCTTTAAATATTTTTTCAAATTCTTATGAGAATTTAGTAGAAAACGGCAAAATTATAGACAATATAGATATGCAAAAATTAGGACGCTACATAGATGATGAAAAACCAGCTAAAAACTATCTTTACGAAAGTGTGGTTTATGATTCTGATATAGAAAAACAAATTATCAAAGAAAATAACGAAAATATAAGAAAAAAAACCATAAAAGTTTTTGCGAAATTACCAAAATTAAGCATTCCAACTCCATATAAAAATTATGAACCTGATTTTGCTTATTTTTTAGAAGATGATAAAGGTAAAAAAATATTTTTTATATGTGAAAGTAAAGGTTATGATGATGAAAATGATATTTCATCAAATGAAAAGAAAAAGATAGACTATGCAAAAGTATTTTTTAAAAATCTAAATGATAGTTTAAAAAATGAAAATATAGATATTGTTTTTAATACAAGATTAAATAAACAAAAATTCATAGAGTGTATAAAGGAAGTTTTAAATGGTAGATATTAATAATATAAAAAAAGAAAATTTAATCAATACAAAAGAAAATAAAAATGATTTTTTAGAGCATTTAAAACATAATTACCCGCAAACCATAAGTGATAATGTGCCAAATTTAAATGCAATTATGCAACTTTTAGGTTTAAATACTAAAGTCCAAGGTTATGAGCTAACTTTTGCTGGTAAAGCTTTAGCAAATGCTTTATGTAATACTCAAAATACCAATGAATTAAAATTTGAAAAAGAACAGAGTTTAAATTTTGAAAATACCAAAAATATCATCATAAAAGGGGATAATCTTGATGCTTTAAAGCTTTTAAAGCAAAGTTATTATGAAAAAATCAAAATGATTTATATAGACCCACCTTACAATACAAAAAATGATGATTTTATCTATAATGATGATTTTAGAAAAGACTATAAAGAACTTTTAAAACAAACAGGACTTTTAGAAATCGATGAAAATGGAGTTGAGATAGAAAGTGAAACTTTAAGGTTTTTTAATAGTATAAAATCAAGCAAAACTCATAGTAGATGGCTTTCCTTTATGCTTCCACGACTTAAACTTGCTAGAGATTTACTTCGTGAAGATGGAGTGATATTTATAAGTATAGATGATAATGAACAAGCAAATTTAAAAATACTTTGTGATGAGATTTTTGGAGAAGAGAATTTTGTTTCTTGTTTTATTTGGCAAAAAAAGTCAGGTGGAGGGCAAGCAAAATATTTTTATGAAGGACATGAGTATATACTTATATACACAAAAGATAAAATAAATTTAAATGGACTTTTTAAATATAAGGAAAAAGCAGATATTAATAACGATTTAATAAGAAAAGTTCATGGTAAATATAATGGACATCCGAGAATTGTTGAAATTTTAAAAAAATATAAGAAAAAAGTCATAGATCATAGAAATTTAATGTTTGAAGAATTGGATATTTTTTTAAAAGAAAAAATGATTAGTGAAAAAAAATATAATGATATAAAGTCAAAAATTGATAGTGGTGAATATTTTCTACAACAATATAAAGATACAAATTTTCATCTTATTTGTTCTTATCAAGATGATAATTTATCTAAAATGTATTCTATATTTAGTGGATATTGGACTTCAGATGGAAATGAAGAAATAGAAAATATATTTAATGGAAAATTGATTTTTGAAAATCCAAAACCAACTAAATTAATCAAAGAAATATTTTTTGCAAATGCAAAAAAAGATGATATTATTCTAGACTTTTTTGCAGGAAGTGGCACAACAGCACAAGCAGTTATGGAACTAAATGCACAAGATAATGGAAATCGTAAATTTATCCTAGTCCAACTTGATGAAAAGATAGATGAGAAAAAAAGCAAAGTTGCTTATGATTTTTGTAAAAACGAACTAAGTAGTCAAAACCCAGTCATTAGCGATATAACCATAGAAAGAGTTAAAAGAGCAGGCGAAAAAATAGCAAAAGAAAATGCAGATAAAAATTTAGACTTAGGATTTAAAGTGTTTTCTATGGTGGAAAAACCAGAGCTTGTATGCGATGGTAATGATAGTTTAAATTTGATAAATCATGCAAAATTAAGTCCGTATGAAAAGGCGTTAAATTTGGCTTTGCAAGATTGTAAAACCTTAGATAATGATCTAAAAATGATTTTAAAAGATAAAATTTATCAATGCGAACAAAGTTTTTATGTGATAAATTTTGATGATGAAGTTTTAAATTTTTTGAAAAATACTCAAAATGAAAATGTATATATTAATGGCTTTGGAGGTATAGATTTAGAAATTTATTTAAATTTAGAAAGCTTTTTAAAAGAACGCTTGAAAGTGGTGTATTGATATGGAACAAGAAATTATTAAATTTATCAAACAAAAAGATTATGAAAAAATCATTTTTTTGGGCGAGGGTTCGTTTGGTAAGGTTTTATTGATTAGAGATGTTTTTATCGATGAGCTTTTTGTTGTAAAAAAATATGATCCAGATGATATGTTAGATGAAAATGATAAGAAGAGATTTTATAAAAATTTTTTAGATGAGATAAAGATTTTATATAAGTTAAATCATAAAAATATAGTCAGAATTTTTAATTATTATCCTTATGAAAATACTCATACGGCTTATATTATTATGGAGTATATACAAGGGAAAAATATCAAAGAGTATTTTGATGATGAAAATAACTTGGAAAATTTAAATTCTATTTTTATGCAACTAATTGAAGTCTTTGCTTATATAGAAGAAAAAGGCATTATACATAGGGATATAAGAGAAAAAAATATTCTTATAGGCGATGATGGAGTGGTTAAAGTTATTGATTTTGGCTTGGGGAAGATTTTTGATGTAGAAAAAAACGAGGATACTTTAAATTCAATTATAAATAGAAACGATGTTGATACTTTACCAGAAGAGTATTTTCAAAAGGAATATACGATTCAAACTGATATTTATTATTTGGGTGATTTGGTTTATAGGCTTATCAATAACTTGGCAGAAAATAAACATAATTTTAAATATTTTGATATTTTAAATAAAATGATAAAAAAAGAAAAAAAAATTCGTTATCAAAGTTTTGCAGACATAAAGAGAGAGTTAAACAAAGAAAATTTCGTCAATTTAAAAATTAGCCAAGAAGATAAAGCGATTTATAATATTTTTTCAAATTATATTATTGGCTATGTTGATTCTTTTATAGGAGAGCCTGTATTAAATACTGATATAAATGAAATTCTAGGAGAAATTGATAAGGTTATTCAAAGAAATTCTTTTAATGAGTATATTGAAAATAATTCTAAACTTATAAACATAATCATTAAAAATAATTTTTATATACAGCAAAATCCTAGTTGTATTAAATGTGAGGAATTGGACAAATTTTATAAGTGGTTTAAAGCGTTAAATGGCAAAATGCAAAAACTTGTTTTAGATAATCTTGAAGAGAAAATATCTCAAATTCCTTTTACATCAAAAGACGATGATTTTGTCTTGCCTTTTTAATTATATAAACTAAGCAGGTATAAAATTGTAATCAAATTTTATAAACTTATCAAATAATGAAATTAAGACAATGTGAAACTAAAATAAAACTATTAGAGAATTAAAAAATCGGTTATGATATTTCTTTAAGATGTAAGAAAGAGTAAAAAATGAAAACCTTTTTAGTTTGTGCCTTAGAGCCTTCAGCAAATTTGCATTTAAAAGAAGTTTTAAAAGCTTATAAAAATGAGTATAAAGAATTTGATTTAGTGGGAATTTATGATGAGAATTTATGTGAAGAATTTAGTCTAAATTCCAAGCCACTTTATAGCTCACATGAGTTTAGTGCTATGGGTTTTATAGAGGTTTTGCCGCTCATTTTAAAAGCTAAAAGAGCCATAAAAGAGCTAGTGAGTTTAAGTTTTGCTCAAAAAATTGATGCGATTTTATGTATAGATTCTCCTGCCTTTAACTTACCTTTTGCAAAGGCTTTAAAAAAAGCAAATTCCAAAGTAAAAAGAATTTATTATATTTTACCTCAAGTTTGGGCATGGAAAAAAGGACGCATTCCTATCATAGAAAGTCATTTTGATGTGTTAGCTTCTATTTTACCTTTTGATGGTGAGTTTTTTAGTAAAAGCACTTATGTGGGACATCCGCTTTTAGATGAGATAAAAGAATTTAAAAATCAAGAAGATATAAATTCTATACTTTCAAAAAAAGATGATGAAAAAATCATCGCTTTCTTACCGGGCTCAAGAAAAAGTGAAATAAAGCGTTTGATGCCTATTTTTAGAGAATTAAGCATTAAATTTAAAGGTAAAAAAATCCTTTGCGTACCCGAGTTTAATTTAAAAAGATTAGAAATTTACGGAGAAATGAGTAATTTTGAAATTCAAACTAACACCCCAAAGGTGCTAAAAAATGCTGATTTTGCTTTTATTTGTAGTGGCACAGCTACACTTGAAGCAGCTTTGGTCGGCACGCCTTTTGTGCTTGCTTATAAAGCTAAAGCTATTGATGTATTTATCGCAAGATGTTTTGTAAAACTCAAACATATAGGCCTTGCAAATATCTTTTTAGATTTTGCAGGAAAAAGCGAGCTTAATCCTGAATTTTTACAAGAGCAAGTGAATGTGGAAAATTTATATCAAGCTTATCTTAAATACGATTATAAGGCATTTTTTGATAAAGTAGATTTTTTAAAAGAATATTTGCAATTTGCAAGTGCAAAAAATTTGGCTAAAATACTTTATGAAATCAAATAAGGATAAATCATGCAAAAAGAACCTATGAGTAAATACGGCTATGAGAAATTAGAAAAAGAATTAGAGCATTTAAAAAAAGTTGAACGTCCAAAAGTAGTAGAAGAAATAGACATAGCAAGAAGCCATGGAGATTTAAAAGAAAATGCAGAATATCACGCAGCTAGAGAAAAACAAGCTTTTATAGAAGGAAAGATTGCTGAACTTGGGGATTTGATCTCAAGAGCGCAAATCATCGATCCATCTTCTTATGAGCATGATAGTGTGAAATTTGGCTCAACTGTTGTTGTAGAGGATTTAGAAAGTGAAAAACAAAGCACTTATACTTTGGTAGGGGTAAATGAAGGAAATTTAGAAAAAGGCTATATTTCCATTAGTTCGCCTATTGCTAAAGCAATGCTTGGTAAAAAAGAAGGGGATGATTTTAAAGTGCGTTTGCCAAAAGGCGAGAGTGAATTTGAAATCATTTCTATAGAATACAAAGCTTTGGAATTTTAATTTTTGCAAAAAATAATTATAAAAGAAAATGCTATTTTTATTGCCGATGCGCATGAAAATAAAAATAGGCGTGGTTTTTGGGAGTTTTTGCAAGCCTTAAAAAATAAAAAAATTCAAACTCCACAGCTTTTTTTAATGGGTGATATATTTGATCTTTTAATTTATGAAGTAAAGGCCACGCATGATTTTGCAAAAGCTTATATAGACTTACTTGAAGAACTTGCGTATGAAATTGAAATCATTTATTTAGAAGGCAATCATGATTTTAATTTAGCTAAATTTTTTAAAAAAGTGAAAGTTTTTAGTATAAAACAACAACCCTTGCTTTGCGAATTTCAAGATAAAACCTTAGTAAAATTAGCCCATGGGGATATTTTTTTAAAACCTTTTTTGCAGTTTTGCTTAAAAAGTTTAAGAAATCATTATTTGCTACTTTTTTTAAATTTTTTAAATATTATTAGTAAAGAAAGAATTACTCAAAAAATTCTAAAAAATCAAAACAAAAAACAACTTATTAGAAAAATTCCCCATTTTTCTGCTTTAGTAAAAGAGCGTTTAAAGCACTATAATATAGGCTTTGTAATAGAAGGTCATTATCATCAAGATGTATTTTTAAAAAATGAAGATATAAAATATCTAAATTTAGCTACTTTTGCATACAAGGAAAGTTTTTTTATAGTAAAATATGAGCCAGAAATCAGATTTCACAAAATAGAACTTAAGGAGGCATAATGTTTGATGAGAATGTCGTTAAAACAGGTTCAAATGAAATGGAACTTGTTGATTTTCGCATCTTTAAGCAAGGCCACGATAAAGTCTATGAGGGAATTTATGGTGTAAATGTTTCTAAGGTTAGAGAAATCATTAAAATTCCTTTTTTGACTGAAATTCCAGGAGTACCTGAATATGTAGAAGGTATTTTTGATCTTCGTGGCGTGGTGATTCCTGTAATCAACCTAGCAAAATGGATGCAAATTCAAGAACCAGAAATGACAAATATAAAACCTAGAGTTATCATTACTGAATTTAGTAATGTTTTAATCGGTTTTATTGTCCATGAGGCGAAAAGAATTCGTAGAATTAATTGGAAAAATATTGAACCAGCTACTTTTGCAACAAGTGCGGGTAGTTTAGATAAGGGTAAAATTACTGGTGTAACTAAGATCGAAGGAGATGAGGTTTTACTTATCCTAGATTTAGAAAGTATAGTGCAAGAACTTGGAATTTATACCCCGCAAACTGATATTGACGATGATAAAATTCAAAAAATCGAAGGTATGGCTTTAGCACTTGATGATAGTTCAACTGCAAGAAAACTTGTTAAAGATTTACTAAATAAAATCGGTCTTAAAGTAATTGAAGCTAAAGATGGTGTTGAAGGTTTACATAAACTAGAAGAGCTTTATAGTACTTATGGCAGTGATTTAAATAAACATTTAAAAATTATTGTAAGTGATGTTGAAATGCCACAAATGGATGGATTCCATTTTGCAGCAAAAGTTAGAGATGATGAGAGATTTAAAAATATTCCTATCGTATTTAACTCTTCTTTATCAAATGAATTTATGAGTGATAAAGGTGTTAAAGAAGCAGGTGGAGATGGGTATTTAGTTAAATTTAATGCAAGTGATTTCTTTGCTGAAATTTCTCGTATCATAGCAAAACATGAAAAAGGTGAGGAGTAAAAATGGAAGATATTCAAGAAATACTTGAGGATTTTTTAGTTGAAGCCTTTGAATTAGTCGAGCAAATTGATCATGATTTGGTTGAATTAGAAGCAAATCCTGAAGATTTAGAATTATTAAATAGAATTTTCCGCGTTGCGCATACTGTTAAAGGATCATCAAGCTTTTTAAATTTTGATGTTTTAACAAAACTTACTCATCATATGGAAGATGTTTTAAATAAAGCAAGACATAATGAGCTTAAAATTACTCCTGAAGTAATGGATGTAGTTTTAGAATCTATTGATATGATGAAGACTTTATTAAATTCTATTAGAGATAATGGAAATGATACAGCAATCGGACTTGATATAGCTCCAATTTGTGCAAGATTAACCGCAATTTCAGAAGGAGAAAGTTTAGAATCAATTACTCCGGCTAAGACTGAAGAGCCAAAAGAAGAAGTTAAAGAAGAGCCAAAAGCTGAAGAACCTGAAGTTGATGTAAATAAACTTAGTGATGATGAAGTTGAAGCTGAAATTGAAAGACTTTTAAAAGTAAGAAAAGCTGAAGATCAAGCAAGACGCGCTGAAAAGAAAAAAACTCAAGAATCAACTCCAACTCCAAGTAAACCAGCTCCACAAGCACAAAATGCAGCAGCTGAGAAAAAGGTCCCTGCAGCAGGTGGTGGAAGCAGTGGTGCAAATATGGATCAAACAATTAGGGTTGAAGTTAAAAGACTTGATCATTTAATGAACTTAATTGGTGAGCTTGTATTAGGTAAAAACCGCTTGTTAAAAATTTATGATGATGTTGAAGAAAGATATGATGGAGAAAAATTCTTAGAAGAATTAAATCAAGTTGTTTCTCAACTTAGTATTGTCACTACAGATATTCAACTTGCGGTTATGAAAACAAGAATGCAACCTATTGCGAAAGTATTTAATAAATTCCCAAGAGTTGTGCGTGATTTAGGCCGTGAACTTGGTAAACAAATGGAGCTTGAAATTTCAGGGGAAGAAACTGAACTTGATAAGTCTATTGTAGAAGAAATTGGCGATCCTATTATGCATATGATTAGAAATTCTTGTGATCATGGTATAGAAGATCCAGCAACGCGTATAGCTAATGGTAAACCAGAAAAAGGAACGGTTAATCTTAAAGCATATAACGAAGGAAATCATATCGTTGTTGAAATTGCCGATGATGGTAAAGGTTTAGATGCTGATGTGTTAAAATCAAAAGCAATAGAGAAAAACTTAATCACAGAGCGTGAAGCTGATCAAATGAGTGATAAAGAAGCATTTGCATTGATTTTCAAACCAGGTTTTTCAACCGCTGCAAAAATCACCAATGTTTCAGGGCGTGGTGTTGGAATGGATGTTGTTAAAACTAATATTGAAAAATTAAATGGTGTGATTGAAATCGATAGTGAGCTTGGAAAAGGCACTGTGATGAAGCTTAAAATTCCACTTACTTTGGCGATTATTCAATCTTTACTTGTGGGAACTCAAGAAGAATTTTATGCTATTCCACTTGCAAGTGTTCTTGAAACAGTTAGAGTGCCAATTGATGATATTTATACCATTGAAGGTAAAAATGTACTTCGCTTAAGAGATGAGGTTTTATCTTTAGTAAGACTTTCAGATGTATTTGGCGTAAAACAAGTGCTTGAAAATACTGATCAAACTTATGTAGTTGTTATAGGTGTGGCAGAAAGTAAGCTTGGTATTATAGTAGATACTTTAGTAGGTCAAGAAGAAATTGTTATCAAGTCTATGGGTGAGTATTTGCAAAATATCCAAGGTATAGCAGGAGCAACTATCCGTGGTGATGGTAGAGTAACTTTGATTATCGATGTTGCTGCTATGATGGATATAGCTAAAGAAATTAAAGTTGATATTAAAGCACAAATTGAATCGCAATCTAAAAAAACAACTAAAGAAAAACCAAGTGATTATACAGTGCTTATAGTGGATGATTCTAAAATGGATAGAAATATCATGCAAAAATCATTAGAGCCACTAGGTGTAAGTATTATAGAAGCAACTAATGGTGTTGAAGCATTAAATACAATTAAATCAGGCGAGCATGATATTGATGCTGTGTTGATTGATATTGAAATGCCAAGAATGGATGGTTATACCTTAGCAGGTGAAATTAGAAAATATTCTAAATATAAAAACCTCCCACTTGTTGCAGTAACTTCAAGAACTAGTAAATCAGACCGCTTAAGAGGTGTGGAAGTAGGAATGACTGAGTATATTACTAAGCCTTACTCTCCAGAGTACTTAGAAAATGTAGTTAGAAAAAATTTAAAACTAGGATAAGAAGATGAATGATAAATTAAACCAGGTTTTGCAAAAACAACAAGCGCAAATTGCAGAACCTGATGTAGATAAAGAAGAGGATATTATTCAGCTTGTTGGTTTCGTGGTAGGAGATGAGGAATACGCTATTCCAATTCTTAATATCCAAGAAATTATTAAACCTATAGAATATACTAGGGTTCCAAGTGTACCTGATTATGTTTTAGGTGTATTTAATATGAGGGGTAATGTTATGCCTTTGATTGATCTTGCTAAAAGATTTAATCAAGGTAGTTCTAAAATGACTCCTCAAACAAGATATATTGTTTTAAAAGGTATAGCAAATGGCAATCAAACTCCTGCAGGTAATGCAGGTTTTGTGATAGATAGATTAACAGAAGCTATTAAAATTCACAGAAGTAGGATTGATCCACCACCTGAAACTTTACTAAAAGAAAAAGGTATGATTTTTGGTATAGGCAAAAGAGAAGAAAATATCTTGACTATATTGAAAGCTGAAGCTTTATTAAAGCGTGAGTTTTAATGATAAAGCTTTGTGCCTTTGACTTTGATTCTACGCTAATGGATGGGGAAACTATCGATATTTTAGCGCAAGAATATAATGTTGGTGATGCTGTAAAAGCAATCACCAACAAAGCAATGAATGGTGAGCTTGATTTTTTTGAAAGCTTAAGTGCTAGAGTAGCTTTGCTTGAAGGTATGCCTATAGAGCAGGTAAAGAAATGCTGTGAAAATTTACCTTTGATGAATGGCGCTAAAGAATTATGTGAATATTTAAAAAGTAAGAATATAAAAATAATCGTTTTTAGTGGTGGATTTCATGAAGGAATTGATTTAATACAAAATAAACTTCATTTTGATTTTGGTTTTGCTAACTTTTTACATAGTAAAAATGGTTTTTTAACAGGAAAAGTTGGCGGAGAAATTATGTTTAATAACTCAAAAGGTATTATACTACAAAGACTTAAGAAATTTTTAAATTTAAAAACAGAAGAAATTATGTGTGTAGGCGATGGAGCTAATGATATTTCTATGTTTAAAGAATGTGGATTAAAAATAGCTTTTTGTGCCAAAGAAATTTTAAAATCTCATGCAGATATTTGTATAGATAAGAAAGATTTAAAAGAAATAATAAAGGTAATACAATGAAAAAATTTTCACTATGGTGTGATTTTATAGAAAATGAATTTTTAGATCATGAATTTTTAGATTTAATTTACTCAAAAACAATCAATGGTGCTACCTCAAATCCTGCTATTTTTAAAAATGCGATTTTAAACTCAGCTATTTATAAAGAAAAAATCAAAAAATCAAATCTTAAAGATAAAAAAGCTTTATATGAGTATCTTGCGATAGAAGATATAGCTAAGGCTGCGGATAAATTAGCTATTAATTATTATGAAAATAATGATGGTTTTATTAGTATTGAAATTGATCCAAGATTAAAAGATAATACTGGCCTATCTTTGGCCGAAGCAAAAAGATTATACATGCAAATTGCAAAAGAAAATGTGATGATGAAAATTCCTGCTACAGAAGCTTCTTATGAAGTAATGCAAGAATTAATGAAAAATGGTATTAATGTTAACGCTACTTTGATTTTTGATTTTGAGCAAACTAAAAAATGCTTTGAAGCTTTAAATTTAGGTTTAAAAGAATTTAGAAAAAATAATACCACAGCTAAAAAAGAGCCTCGAGCAGTTATTAGTATTTTTGTAAGCCGTTTTGATAGATTATTAAATAATCAAGTTTTAGATAAAAATTATATAGGAATTCTTACTGCAACAAAGGCTTATAATTATATCATTAAACAAAATGAAACAAATATTAGAGCTTTATTTGCAAGTACAGGTGTTAAGGGTGATGATTTAGAAAAAGATTATTATATTAAAGAATTACTCTATGATAAAGCTATTAATACTGCACCACTAGATGCTATTAAGGCTTTTAAAGGTAAGCAAATTATATTTAAAGAGCCTTTGAAAGATGAATGTATAGAGAAAAAATTAAATGCAAATATTTCAAAAGATGCTTTAAGTAAAGCTTGTAAAGATTTGCTTGATGATGGTTTGGAGCAATTTTGCATAGCTTATGAAGATATTTTAAAATCTTTATAAACTTATTTGGCTATAATTAGCGTTTATTTTTTTAGAAAGGAAACAGATGTTAGAAGGTATCGTTAGAGAGAGTATCGGTAGAAAAGCTGCTAAAGCTTTAAAAAGAGATGGTTATCTAATCGCAAACATCTACGGAAAAGGATTAGAAAACATCAATGCTGCTTTTAAAGTAAATGAATTTATTAAAGAAGTACGCAAAAAAACTACTTTAGCTTTTGATGTAAAAGTAGCAGATAAAGTATTAAATGTTGTGGTAGTTGATTATCAAAAAGATCCTGTAACTGCAGAATTAAAACACGTAGATTTAAAAGTAGCACAAAAAGGTGTTATTTCTAAATATATGGTTCCTGTAAAGATTGTAGGAACAGCTATGGGTCTTAAAAATAAAGGTGTTTTAATCCAATCAAAAAGAAGATTGAAAGTAAAATGTGCAGCTGAAAACTTACCAAATTATTTTGAATTAGATGTAACTAAACTTGATGTTGGTGATGCACTTTTAATCCGCGATGTAGTTGTGCCCGAGGGTGTAACTATGGTTGATGCTGATAGAGTAGCTGTAGTTGGCGTAGAAAAAGCAAGATAAAATGACCTTAGTCGTAGGACTTGGTAATATAGGAGAACAATACGCCCAAACCCGTCACAATGTAGGGTTTATGCTAATTGACTTAATTTTGAAAGATTTGCAAACAACAAAGCTTTCAAATGCCAAATTTAAAGGAGAGCTTTTTAAAGGCTCTTCTACTTTTTTTTTAAAACCTTCCACTTATATGAATTTATCAGGAGAAAGTGTAAAAGCTGTTAGTGAATATTATAAATGTGATAGAATCATTGTAATCCATGATGATATAGATTTAAATTTGGGTGCATTGAAATTTAAAATGGGTGGATCAAGCGGTGGACATAATGGGCTTAAAAGTATAGATAATCTTTGTGGCAATGCTTATGAGAGGGTACGCATAGGAGTAGGAAAAGGACAAGATGTAATTTCTCATGTTTTGGGAAAATTTAAACAAGAAGAACAAAAAAGCTTAACTAAGGTTTTAGAACATAGTAAAAAAGCCTTACTTGAGCTTTTAAATTCTGATATAGAAAAAATCGCTTCAAAATATTCTTTAAAAAGTTAAACGATGAGTATATTTTTTCGCTATATTTCATCTTTGTATTTAAAATCATTTTTTATTTTATTTTTTTCTTTGACTTTTTTCTTCGTAGCGATTGATTTTTTACTCAATTTCAATAGACTGCCAAAAAGTGCAAATTTAGAGCTTTTGTATATATTTTTCTTAACATGTTCAGCAGCTTCTTATATACTACCTTTAGCTATAGTCCTTGCTTTGGTTTTATGTATTTTTAATATGATACGCTCAAATGAATTTGTTAGCTTATATGCTTTGGGTTTAAGTAAAAATCAAGTGATTTTTTATCCTTTTTTATGGGCTATGTTTTTTTGTTGTGTTTATGTAGGACTTAATTTTAGTGCCTTTGCTTATGCAGATGAATATAAAAGTAATATTCTCAAGCGTGGCGTTGTAGATAGAGAGGGTGGGGAAGTTTTGATTAAATATAATGATAAATTTATTTATATACAAAAAACAAGTTCTCAAACCTTATATAATGTAAAAATCTTTGGTGTAAAAAATTTAGATATTCAAAGCACAATCCATGCAAAAACTGCTAAATTTGATGGAGATTCTTGGAACTTAAATGACGCTAAAGCTACTAATGTACCACAAAATTTGATTGTTTCAAAAGAGGGTTTAAGCGTAGAAGAATTTAAAAATATCAAAGGCTTAGAAGACTTTTCTCCAAAAATCTTAGAAAGAATTTCTTTAGTAGAGAGCAATCCTTCTTATTCTATTTTAGACGCGCTAGAAAGTATGGCAATTTTTGCAAAACAAAATATTTCTACTAATACACTTAGAACAAGTTTATATTCTTTAGTTCTTACACCATTTTTTGCGCCATTTTTAATGCTTATTGTGTATTATTATTTTCCTTTAACAGCAAGATTTTTTAATCTCGCACTTTTAGCTTTTGTGTTTTTTGTGTGCATACTTTTAGTTTGGGGTTTGTTGTTTTTATTAACAAGACTGAGTGAAAATGAAATTTTACTTCCAGAGCTTGGTATAATGCTACCAGTATTTATTTTAATAAGTATAGGAAGTTTTTATTATTTTAAACACAAATAACTACAAGTGAGGTTTTTATGGATTATTTAAAACTAGCAAAAGAATACAACACACCATTTTATATTTATGATTTTGATAAAATTAAAGAGCGTTTTACAATGTTAAAAGATGCTTTTAAGGCAAGAAAATCACAAATTTTTTATGCAGTCAAAGCAAATTCTAATTTAAGCGTTTTAAAGCTTTTAGCTTCTTTGGATAGTGGGTTTGATTGTGTTAGTGCAGGTGAGATTTATAGAGCTTTAAAAGCAGGGGCTAAAAATTATAAAATTATTTTTAGCGGGGTTGGAAAAAGTGCTGATGAATTAAAATATGCTTTAGAGCAAAACATACTTTATGTAAATTTAGAAAGTTATGAAGAAATGCTTCTTTTGGAGCAAATTGCTAAAGAAGGTCAAAAGATAGCTCGTATAAGCATAAGGGTAAATCCAAATGTAGATGCTAAAACACATCCTTATATTTCTACAGGTTTGCATGAAAATAAATTTGGTGTAGATATAGAAAGTGCTAAAAAAATGTATCTTTATGCTAAAAACTCACAATTTTTAGAGCCAGTTGGAGTGCATTTTCACATAGGTTCACAAATTCTTGATATAAGCAGTATCCATGAGGCCTCAGCGATTGTTGCAAAATTAGTAAAAGAACTTTTAGCTTTGAAAATTAATATTAAATTCTTTGATATAGGCGGGGGTTTAGGAGTTTGTTATAAAGATGAACAAGAGCCAAATTTATATGATTATGCTCAAGGAATTTTAGCAAGTTTGCAAGGTCTTGATGTGTGTATAGGTATGGAACCTGGCAGGTTTTTGGTAGCAAATGCAGGCGAGTTTGTTACTAAAGTTTTATATGAAAAATTTAATGATAAAAAGCGTTTTGTGATTATTGATGGGGCGATGAATGATTTATTGCGTCCAAGTTTATATAGTGCTTATCATGAAATCAAGCTTTTGAGTGAAAATAAAGAAGAAAGCCTTTGTGATATTGTTGGTGGGGTTTGTGAGAGTGGAGATTTTTTAGCTAAAGATAGAAAACTAGCTAAAACAAAAGCAGGAGATTTGATCATAGTTAAAAGCGCAGGTGCATATGGTTTTAGTATGAGTAGTAATTACAATACTCGCAATAGAGTATGTGAGCTAGCTTGTGAAAATGGCATAGTAAGAATGATTAGAAAAAGAGAAAGTTATGAGGATCAAATTGCTTTAGAGCTTGATTTTTTAAAGGATTAAAATGTTGTTTTTAGATGTGCAAGGAACTTTGATTTCAGATCATGATAAAAGTCCTATAAATGGTGCTTTAGAACTCATTAAATCTTTAAATAAAGAAAAAATTCCTTATGTGATTATTACTAATAACACCAAAAGATTAGATTTTTTAAATTATTTGCAAAATTTGGGTTTTGAAATTAATGAAAAGGTTTATATTGATCCTTTTTGTGTTTTAAAAGATTATTTAAAACCTTGTAAAATAGCAGCTTTTGGGGCAAAAGAATTTTTAGATTCACTTCAAGAGTTAGGTTATGAGCTTGATTATAAAAATCCAAAAGCATTTTTGCTAGCAAGTTATGATAATTTTAAATTTCAAGATTTTGCTAATATGATAGAGTATATTAAAGATGGCGTGCAAGCTATAGCAATGCATGAGGGTAGTATTTATAAGAAAAACTCAAGGCTTTATCCAGGCGTTGGAAGCATCATGTCTATGCTTAAAAATGCATGCGAGTTTGATTATAAAGTGATAGGAAAACCTAGTAAGGCTTTTTATGAAAGTGCTTTAAAATTATTAAAACAGCAAGATTGTAATGTGAGTTTTAAAAAGATTTTGATTATTAGTGATGATTTTAAAGGCGATTTGCTTGGTGCTTATGAGCTTGGTATGCAAACAGGCTTAGTTTTAAGTGGTAAAATTTCTAACACTCAAGGTCTTGATACAACTAAACTTAATTTTGTATATGATAGTATTAAGGATTACTACATATCGAGGTTTAAATGAAAGATATAGAAAAATTACGCAATAAAATCGATACTATCGATGATAAAATTTTGGCTTTGCTTAATGAAAGAATGCTTCATGTTAAAGATATAGGAGTTATTAAACAAAATTTAGGTGGGAGTATTTATAGACCTGAGCGTGAAAGAGCTATTATAAATAGACTTAAAAATTATAATCATGGTTTATTAGATCAAAATGCAATCGAAGCAATTTATCAAGAAATTTTTGCTGTATCAAGAAATTTAGAAATGCCTCAAAGCATAGCTTATTTAGGGCCTGAAGGAAGTTATACGCATCAAGTAGCAAGAACGCGTTTCGGTGCTATGAGTCGTTATACTCCACTTGCAAATATAGAAGATGTTTTTAAAGAATTAGCTCACAAAGAAGCAAAATATGGAGTAGTACCTATAGAAAATAATACAGCAGGTGCAGTGGGTGTGACGCTTGATTGTCTTGGAAAATATGAGGATGTAAAGATTTTTGCTGAAATTTATATGGACATTCATCATTCTTTTGTAAGTATGAGTGAAAATTTAAAAGATATTAAACGCATATATTCTCATCCACAAGGTTATAATCAATGTAGAAATTTTTTAGAAAGTCATGATTTAAGTGAAGTAGAATTTGTAGCAAGCAAATCCACAGCTCATGCGGCTTATTTAGCTTCGCAAGATGTTACTTCAGCTGCGATTTGCTCTAAAATTGCAGCAAAACTTTATAATGTACCTATATTATTTGAAACGATTGAGGATAATTTGGCAAATCGCACTAGGTTTTTGATTTTAAGTGATATAAAAATACCTCAAATGCCTCATTGTAAAACTTCTATCTTAGCACTTGCTGCACACAAACCAGGTGGGCTTAGCGATTTGTTATATGAGTTTAAAAAAGAGGGGATAAATTTAACAAAACTTGAATCGCGCCCTATAAAAACAAGAGAATTTGTGCATAGTTTTTATATAGATTTTGAAGGACATATTGATGATGAAAATGTCCAAAGAGTATTAAAAAAAGCTGAGCATATAAAATGGCTTGGATCATATTTATCAGGAGAAAGCAATGAAATTTAATCCTTTTTTAGAGGCTATTAAAACTTATGAAAGTGGCAAGGATATGGATTTAATTGCTAAAGAATATGGTTTAAAAGAAGTTATTAAACTAGCAAGTAATGAAAATCCTTATGGCACAAGTAAAAAAGCTAAAGAAGCCATCATAAATAATGCACATTTAGCTCATTTATATCCTGATGATACTATGAGTGAATTAAAACAAGCTCTAGCACAAAAATATGATATTTTAAAAGAAAATCTCATCATAGGTAGTGGGAGTGATCAAATCATAGAATATATAGTACATGCAAAACTTGATCATTCTAAGGCTTATTTGCAATGCGGGGTTAGTTTTGCTATGTATGAAATTTATGCAAAACAACTAGGAGTTAAGATTTATAAAACTCCAAGCTTAACCCATGATTTAAATGAGTTATATGAGTTATATCAAAAGCATAAAAATGAAATTAAAGTAATCTTTTTATGCTTGCCAAATAATCCTTTGGGCGAGTGTTTAGACGCAAGTGAGGTTTTTGAGTTTTTAGAGAAAATTGATGAGGATTGTTTGGTAGCCATTGATGGAGCTTATAATGAATTTGCTTCATTTAAAGATAGCAAAAAACATATTAATCCTAAAGAATTAATCCATAAATTTCAAAATGCAGTATATCTAGGAACCTTTTCTAAGCTTTATGGTTTGGGCGGTATGAGAGTGGGTTATGGTATAGCTTGCAAGGAAATTATCAATGCATTTTATAAATTACGAGCACCTTTTAATGTGACTAATTTGAGTTTAAAAGCTGCTGTTGCTGCATTAGATGATGATGAGTTTGTGCAAAAAACCTTAGAAAATAATTTTTCACAAATGAAACTTTATGAAGATTTTGCTAAAAATTATAAAATTCGATACATTCCAAGCTATACAAATTTTATTACCTATTTTTTTGATGAAAAAAATAGCACAGATTTATCTGAAAAACTGCTTAAAAACGGTATAATAATAAGAAATTTACAAAGTTATGGTTTAAATGCTGTGCGTATAAGTATAGGTACAGAGTATGAAAATTCAAGGTTTTTTGAAGAGTTTTCTAAAAATTTTTAGTTTGTAGGAAATAAATGGATTATAAAACTATACTGCACCAAGTAGGTCAGCTTTATCAAAATTTAAGTTTAAGACAGCGTATTATTATTGCTGCTTCTATTGTTGTTGTAGTTGGATTTTTAGTATTTTTAACCCTTTTTAGAAGTGGCTCTACAGTAGCTAGCGAAGCTGGATATTCAGTATTATTTGAAAATGCTAATACTAGTGATTCGGCGATGATAGTAACTCAACTTGAAAAAAGTGGAGTTCCTTATATTTTGCGTAATGAAGGAACGATTTTAGTTCCTAATGAACAAGTATATAAACAGCGTTTAGCTATTGCTTCTGCAGGATTATTGCCAAAAGATAATAAAGTAGGCTTTGAGCTTTTTGATAAACAAGAATTTGGAGCCACAGAAGCTGAGCAAAAGGTAAAATACCAAAGAGCATTAGAAGGTGAGCTTGCTAGAACGATTGAAAGTTTAGAGCCTATTCATAGTGCTACGGTTCATATTGCTTTTGCTAAAGATACACTTTTTACCCAACAACAAGTTCCACCAACTGCTTCAGTAGCTTTGATTATAAAAGAAGGTTTAAAGCTTAACAAAAAGCAAATTATGGGGATTAAAAACCTAATCGCTTCTTCAGTAACAAAACTTACTCCAGAAAATGTAAAAATCATGGATCAAAAAGGTATTCCTTTAGATGATGAGGGTGCTTTTGAAAGTGATTTAATTGCTGCTCAAATTAAATATAAAAGAGATCAAGAATATGAATTAGAGCAAAAAATTGTTGCTTCTATTGCTCCATTTGCAGGTGGCTATGATAGGGTAGTAGCAAAGGTTAGTATTGATTATGATTTTTCTAAAGAAGAATCACAAAGTGAAGTATATGATCCAAATACCGTTGTGCGTAGTGAGCAAACCTTGGAAGAGCATAGAGAAGGCTATAAAGATAAAGAAATTCAAGGTGTACCAGGTGCTGTTTCAAACATCGGTCCTGTGGAAGGTTTGGATGATAAAGGTGCGCGCGAGGTTTATACTAAAAATCAAACTACAACTAATAATGAAATTTCTAAAAAAATTACCAACACCACTAAGCAATTTGCAACCATTAAAAGAATTTCTGCAGCTGTTGTGGTAGATGGAAAGTATAAAGTAATTACTGATGATCAGGGAAATATTACTAATGAATATATTCCTTTGAGTGATAAAGAAATTAAAGCGATTGAAAATCTTACTAAAGGTGCCATAGGATTTAATCTTGCTAGAGGTGATGCGGTTGAAGTAAATAATTTGGAATTTCATAGAACAGCTAAAGTTGAAAATAAGGTTCAAACTTTTTATTCAAGATTTGTTGAGCCTTTTATTCCACCTGTTAAGTATGTATTTGCGGCGATTTTGCTTTTTATCTTTTACAAAAAAGTTATTGTGCCATTTTCTCAAAAAATGCTTGCAGATATTAGACTTGAAGAAGAGATGGAAGGTAAGGATGGGCAGATTATTGATGAGGCTGAAGATGCTATTGAAAAATTCAATGCTGCTCGTAGAAAAGTTGAAGAACAGCTTGGTTTTGGAGATAGTTTTGATGAGGATGCATTACAATATGATGTTTTACTTGAAAAATTAAGAGCAGTAGCTAATGAAAAAGGCGAAGAAGTGGCATTATTGTTGCAAAAACTTGTTGAAAATGAAGCTGAATTTGGTGAGAAGGATATCTAATGATAAAGCTTAGCGAAGAACAAAAAATGGTCTATGATGACCTTTCTATGCCAGAAAAGGTTGCTATATTTTTAATCCAACTTGGAGAAGATGTAACGACAGTTTTATTTTCTCATATGGATATTAATGTCATCACTGAAATTTCTCGCTATATTGCTTTAGCAAAAAATGTTGATAAGCCAGTTGCTACTGCTGTACTTGAGGAATTTTATACTTTATTACAATCAAATCAATACTTAAAAAGTGGTGGTTTGGAATATGCAAAAGAAATTTTATTTAGAACTTTTGGTCCTGAAATTGCCAATAAAATTTTGGAAAAACTTACCAAAAGTATGGAAAATAATCAAAATTTTGCTTATCTTTCACAAATTAAACCACAACAACTTGCAGACTTTATTATTAAAGAACACCCGCAAACTATAGCTTTGATTTTAGCTCATATGGATACTACTCAAGCTGCTGAAACTTTGGAATATTTTAGCGATGAATTAAGAGCTGAAGTTGTAATAAGAATGGCAAATCTTGGAGATATATCTCCTTCAATTATCAAAAGAGTATCTGCTGTGCTTGAAAGTAAGCTTGAAAGTCTTACTTCTTATAAAGTTGAAGTGGGTGGTCCAAGAGCAGTTGCTGAAGTGCTTAATCGCTTGGGTCAAAAAGCCTCTAAAACAACACTTTCTTATATTGAGCAAAGTGATGAAAAACTTGCTACAACTATTAAAGATTTAATGTTTACCTTTGATGATATTTCTCAACTTAGTACTAATGCGATTAGAGAAGTTTTAAAAGCTGCTGACAAGCGTGATTTGATGATAGGTTTAAAGGGTGCAAGCGAGGATTTAAAACAAAAATTTATGTCCAATATGTCTACGCGCGCTGCTGAAGCTTTTGTAGAAGAAATGGGCTTTTTGGGTGCTGTGCGTGTTAAAGATGTAGAAGAAGCACAAAGAAAAGTTGTAGAAGTGGTGCAAAAACTTGCAGAACAAGGTCTTATCCAAGTGGGTGAGGCTGATGAGATGATAGAGTAAGATTATGGCAAAATTAACCAATGTAATTTCACCTGAAAATATTTCTGCTCATGTAGTTGAGGGTTATCATTTTAAAGTTATGAGTGAAATGCCCTCTAGTGAAGAACAAAAACAAGAAGAAATTCAAACTATAAATCAAGTCTCTCCTGTCCAAAACACACAACAAGCAGTAGAAAATCAAACAATAGAAGCTACTCCACAAACCCCACAACCACAAATTCAACCTGATTTTGTAGAAGATTTACTTAAAAAAACTGATGAAATGTCAGGAAATATCATTAAGTTGCAAATGCAGATAGAAAGCCAAGAGGCTGAATTTAACAATCGTTTAAATACAGAATTAGAACATGCAAAGGAAAAATTTACTAAAGAAGGTTATGAACAAGCACAAAAGAATTTTGAAAGCGAATTAGAAGCCTTGAAGGAAAAATACTTAAAAAGCGTAGAAAAGCTTGAAAATACAGTGCGAAATTTAAATGAGTTTTTATCTAAAAATGAAAAAGAATTAGCCGATACAGCTGTAATTATTGCAAAAGAAGTGATTGCAAAAGAGCTCGAAGAAAATTCATCACTTATAGCATTAAATTTAGCAAAAGAACTTATGAGTGAACTTAAAAATGCTACCAAGATAGAATTAAAGTTAAGTCCTGATGATTTTGAATATGTAAAAACACACTTGCAAGAACAAAGCAATATTAAATTTAGTCTTGATGATGCGATTAATAAGGGAAGTATTTTAATATTAAGTGATGCGGGTAATATAGAGTCAAACCTTAACAATCGTTTGCAAAAAATCAAAAACATGGTTAATGAATGATAGATTTAAATAACTTAAATATTAAAAATATGCAAATTAAAGAACTGGAAAATTTAGCTAGTAATTTGCGTGAAGTTATCATAGATACAGTGAGTAAAAATGGTGGACATTTAAGCTCAAATTTAGGTGTAGTTGAGCTTAGTATAGGAATGCATTATGTTTTTGATGTGCGAAAAGATCCTTTTATTTTTGATGTTTCACACCAATCTTATCCACATAAGCTTTTAAGTGGTAAGATAGATAATTTTCATACTTTAAGACAATTTAATGGCTTGAGTGGATATACAAAGCCTGATGAGGGGGATTATTTTGTAGCAGGACATTCAAGCACTTCTATATCTTTGGCAGTTGGAGCTTGTAAGGCTATAAGATTAAAAAAAGAAGATCGCTTACCTGTTGTATTAATAGGTGATGGAGCGTTAAGTGCAGGTATGGCTTATGAAGCTTTAAACGAGCTTGGTGATAGAGAATATCCTTGTGTGATTATTTTAAATGATAATGAAATGAGTATTTCAAGGCCAATTGGAGCTATTTCAAAATACCTTTCTCAAGCAATGGCAACGCAGTTTTATCAAAAGTTTAAAAAACGCATAGAAAATCTTTTAGAGTATTTTCCTCAAGGCGCATCTTATATGGCAAAGCGTTTCGAAGAGGGTTTAAGACTTATTACACCTGGACTCTTATTTGAAGAATTAGGACTTGAATATATAGGGCCTATTGATGGACATAATTTAAATGAAGTTATAAATGCGCTAAATCAAGCTAAAGCTATGAATAAACCTTGTGTAGTGCATGCGCAAACTATCAAAGGCAAAGGTTATACATTAGCTGAAGGTAAAAATGCTAAATGGCATGGAGTAGGTGCTTTTGATAGAAGTAGCGGAGAGAGTTTAAAGGCTAATATGAACAAAAAAAGTGCGACAGAAATTTTTTCAAATACACTTTTAAATTTAGCTCAAAAATATGAAAATATAGTAGGTGTAACTGCTGCTATGCCAAGTGGAACTGGAATAGATAAGCTAATGGAAAAATATCCTGAGCGTTTTTGGGATGTAGCAATTGCAGAACAACATGCAGTTACTTCTATGGCAGCTATGGCTAAAGAAGGTTTTAAGCCTTTTATAGCAATTTATAGCACTTTCATGCAAAGAGCTTATGATCAAGTTATCCATGATTGTGCTATTATGAATTTAAATGTAGTTATTGCTATGGATAGAGCTGGCATAGTAGGAGAAGATGGGGAAACTCATCAAGGTGCTTTTGATGTTAGTTTTTTAAGTGCTATACCAAATATTACTTTAGCGGCTCCAAGAGATGAGGCTATGATGGAAAGAATTATGGAGTATGCTTATTTTCATCAAGGTGTTTTTGCTTTTCGTTATCCTAGAGGTAATTTTTTATTAGATGAAAATTTTAATCCATGTGAGATAAAACTTGCAAAAGCTCAAATTTTATCTAAAGTGCAAAGCGATAAAGTATTTTTAGGTTTTGGTCAGGGTGTGGCTAAGGCAAAACTAGCTTTAGATAAACTTGGTTTAGATTATGCAAGCTTAATAGATTTGATTTTTGCAAAACCTTTAGATGAAGAGCTTTTAAAAGAATTGGCAAAAGATACAAAAACTTGGTTTGTTTTTTCAGATAGTGCTAAGATAGGTGGAGTGGGAAGTTTGATTACAACTTTCTTGCAAAAAGAAAACCTTTATCATATAAAACTAGTAAGTTTTGAATTTGAAGATCAATTTATAACTCATGGTAAAACAAATGAAGTAGAAAAATTTCTAGAAATTGATGTTGAATCTTTGTGTAAAAAGATTAAAATTTATTAAAAGATAAAAAATATCCTTTAATATAATCATTTTTTTATAAAAAAAGCGTTATACTATATAAAAAATATCGGAGAATTAATAATGGAACTTATTCAATTGCTTAAAAATTGTGATTTAAAAGCTACTCCTCAAAGACTTTGTATTTTAAAAATTTTAAAACGCCATGAACATCCTAATATAGAATCTTTATACGAAAGCATTAAGGAAGAATATCCTTCTATCTCTTTAGCTACAGTGTATAAAAATTTAAATACTTTAAAAGAACAAGGTTTGGTTGTAGAAATCAACACTCCAAATCAAAAAACTTGTTATGATATTTATGAATATCCTCATATACATGTAATTTGTAGCAAATGCAATCATATAGAAGATGTATGTTATGAAGATAGTGGGATAAATAAATACCAAGAAGATCTTGAGAAAAAAATTGGCAATATCATTGATTATCTTGGCGTATTTGCTTATGTGAATGGTTGTAAAGCTTGTAAAAAATAAAATGGTTTGTGAAGTCCAAAGACGCTTTTTGCTCAAAAATGATGACTTTATAAAAATTTTAAAAGAAGAAAAAATTATATATTCTAAGGATAAAATACGCGTTTTCTTTACGCGTATAAGTCCTTTTTGTGATGTTAAATATAAAAAATTTAATAAAAATTATTATCGATTTTCACTTTATAAACTGCATGATATTTTAGATAAAAAAAATCATAAACTTTCTAAAAAAGAATTTAAACAGCAAAGTAAAAAACTTATAGGAAGTGTTATTAAGAAAACTAGAATTAGTTTTGAGATTAATAGTGCTCGATTTTTACTTTATAAGTTTAAAAATAATCTACAAGATTTGGTCATTTTGAAAGTTGTTTTTCCTACTTTTGAAAAAGCAAAGCAATTTAATTTACCTCACTTTTTTAAAAGCTATAAAGAGATTTCAGATGATGAAAATTTCTACAGCAAAAATTTAGCATTATATGGAGATTTTTCTAAAATTTTTGATAGTGCTAGATGTATTAAAATTTTAGATAAGCAAGAAGATATTAGCTTACATTTTCCAAATCAAATTCAAAGTTTTGAAGCGGGTAAAATCTTACTTTTTGTACTTTTAAAAAGATTAAAAAATGACAGATTGAATTTTTTACAAAAATTAAATTTTGAAAGTTTTGAGCAATTTTTTGTAAGTCTTAGGCAAATATGCATTTTCTTTGAGCTTTTTAGCACTCTTTTTGAAAAGAGTATTCAAAATAAACTTCAAGATTATATTTTGAATTTGGAAAAACAAATTTGTAATGATAAAATTTGTAAATTTGAATTAGAAAAATATATTTTTATTTTAAGTGATGAAAAAATCAATGATATTTTTCTTGATATGGATTTTATTTTAAAGAATGATTGTAGTTTTTATCAAGGAGAGAAAAATCAAATTTTAAAGTCTTTAGTGGCTTTTAAACTAAGAAAAGAATTAGTTTTTTTAAAGAAAAAAATTGTAAAATCTCAAACAAATCATGAAGAAGAATTAGAAAGAATAAAATTTTTATTATGCTATTTTGCAACTATGTTTGAAGAAAAAAGTATTGAAAAACTAAAAAATTATTTTGAACATAATCATTTAGAACAAATTTCATATGATGAAAATACAATAAAACAAATTGAAAAAAGCATTAAAAAATTAAAAATATATAGTTAGGAAAAACATGCAAAAACAAGAAAAAATAGTCAAAATGTTTGATGATATAGCACCAACTTATGATAAGGCTAATAGAATTTTAAGTTTTGGAAGTGATGTGAGTTGGAGAAAAAAAGCTTGTTTAGATGTTTTTAAATTTTCTAACAATGAACTTGATATTATCGATGTGGCTTGTGGTACAGGCGATATGATTATAGAATGGCAAAATCAAGCCTTAAGGGCAAATAAAAATATCATTAGTATAAAAGGAGTTGATCCAAGTGCGGGTATGCTTGAAGTGGCTAAGAAAAAAATTCCTGATGCGACTTTTGTGCAAGCAAAAGCACAAGAACTTCCACTTGAAAGTGAAAGTGCAAATATCATAAGTATAAGTTATGGCATACGCAATGTGGTAGATAGGAAAGAAGCTATAAAAGAATTTGCAAGAGTGTTGAAAAAGGATGGGATTTTACTTGTGCTTGAATTTACTAAAAGAGAGCAGGGTGGTTTTATAGCTGCTTGTAGAGATTTTTACTTAAAAAATATTTTACCAAAAGTGGGTGGATTTATCAGTAAAAATTATAGTGCTTATGAGTATTTACCAAATTCGATAGAAGATTTTTTAAGCAAAGAAGAATTTATTAAAGAATTGAGTGAGTATTTTGAAATGCTAGAGTATAAAAGCTTTAGTTTTGGTGTTTGTTCTATGTTTATTGCAAGAAAAAAATGAAAGTTTCAGAACTTAATTTAAAAGCTAAAAGTTTATTAGAATTTCATCTTGATGATATAGAGCTTAGTGGAGAAATTTCTAAAATTACCATTCATAGTTCAGGACATTGGTATTTTGACTTAAAAGATGAAAAATCAAGTATAGCTTGTGTGATGTTTAAAGGTTTTAATCAATTTGTCCAAGCTAAACCTAAAGTTGGCGATATGCTTGAACTTAGAGGTTATGTGAGTTTATATGAAGCAAGTGGCAGGTATCAATTTATCGCCAAAAGTATGCAAAAAACAAGTCTTGGAGATTTAGAAGCTAAATTTTTAGCTCTAAAAGAAAAGCTTGAAAAAGAAGGTTTGTTTGATACAAATGTTAAAAAAAGTATTATTAAATTTCCTAAAAAAATAGGCATAATTACTTCTTTTACTTCAGCTGCTTTGCAAGATATGTTAAAGCTAATTTCACAAAAAGAATACAATCTTTGCAAAATAACTATTTTTAATGCCCTTACCCAAGGACAAAGTGCCCCAAATTCTTTAATAAATGCTTTAAAAAAAGCCAATGAGTATAATTTAGATGCGATTATTTTAGCAAGAGGTGGTGGAAGCAGAGAAGATTTGTTTTGTTTTAACGATGAAGAACTTGCAAGATGTATTTTTTCTTTAAAAACGCCTATTGTTTCTGCTATTGGACATGAGATTGATTATGTTATTAGTGATTTTGTAGCAGATTTAAGAGCACCAACTCCAAGTGCAGCTATTGATATGATTTTTCCAAATAAACTAAGCTTAGAACAAGGACTTGATGAGCTTGTTATGCGTTTTAAAAACCAAATGTTAAATCATCTTAAGTTTTATCAAAACAAAATCGATCACTTGCAAAATTTAGCCAAAGCTAAGTCTTTAGAAAATGCTTTTTTTCTTAGAAAACAAAAGCTTGATTTTTTACAAAGCCAACTAAAGAGTGTTTTAAATTTAAAATTATTAAATTATGAAAATAAGCTTGATAATTTTGAGGAACTTTTAACTCAGCATAAAAATTTCTTTGATAAAAGTAAAAATTTGATAAATTTACAAAAAGATGGCAAAAATATCTCTCTTGAAAAGCTAAAAAAAGGAGATATTATAAAGCTTTGCTCAATAAATGAGAGTAAAGAAGCTCAAATACTATAAAAAGGAGATAAAATGAGAGTGATGAATTTTAGTGCAGGTCCTTCAAACCTGCCTGATGAGGTTTTAAAAGAAGCTAGGGAACATTTGTTTGATTATCATGGTAAAGGCTTTTCTATTATGGAAGTTTCTCATCGTGGAAAGGTTTTTGAAGAAGTGCATTTTGAAGCTATCAAAATGGCAAAAGAACTTTATGGTGTAAATGATGATTATGAAGTGCTTTTAATGCAAGGCGGGGCTAGTTTGCAATTTGCTATGATACCTATGAATTTATATATGGGTGGAGTTTGTGAATTTACTAATACGGGAGTTTGGACTAAAAAGGCTATTAAAGAAGCTGAAATTTTAGGAGTAAATACAAAAATAGTAGCAAGTAGCCAAGAAAGTGAGTTTGATCATATCCCACAATTTGAATTTAGCGATAATGCAGATTATGCTTATATATGCTCTAATAATACTATTTATGGAACTCAATATAAAAGCTATCCAAAGACTAAAAGTCCTTTGATAATTGATGCTTCTAGTGATTTTTTCTCTAAAAAGATAGATTTTTCTAATATTGCTATGCTTTTTGGTGGGGTGCAAAAAAATGCAGGAATTTCAGGGCTTGCTTGTGCTTTTGTGCGTAAAGATATGATAGAGCGTAGTAAAAACAAAAATATACCTAGTATGTTAAAATATAGCGTTTATGCTGAAAATAATTCTTTATTTAATACTCCAGCAACCTTTGCTATATATATGTTTAATCTTGAAATGAAATGGCTTTTAAATCAAGGTGGATTAGACAAAATTAATGAGCAAAATATACAAAAAGCCAAAATTTTATACGATGTGATTGATGAGAGTAATGGTTTCTATAAAGGTCATGCCAAAAAAGAGGATAGATCATTAATGAATGTTAGTTTTAATATAGCTTATGATAAAAACTTAGAGCCAGTTTTTGTAAAAGAAGCTGAAGAAAATGGTATGATAGGGCTTAAAGGACATAAAATTTTAGGTGGAATTCGTGCTAGTATTTATAATTCTATCAGCATTGAAAAGGTTCAAAAGTTAAGTGAATTTATGAAAGCTTTTGCAAAAAAACATGCTTGATTTTTGGTGATTTTCACCAAAAATCATTTGTATAGTAAAAACTTTACTCTTTAATATTTATCAGCATTTTCCTAAGCCACTATTGTATTTTTTTTCAAGAAAATCTTTGAAAAATTCTTTTCTACTTTTACAAGGTGCTTTAGGATGTTTTTCTCTCATATGTTCAAGATATTTATCATAGCTTGCAACTCCAACTAAGGGATGAAAAAACCTTTCGGATTTTTCATACCATAATTTAAGTTTTTTTATCATGTTTTTTCCTTTTTTAATGCTATATAAGGGCTTTCTTTTAAAGGAATGTTTAATTTTTTGATAAAAATTCCAAAACAAGAAAGTATAACAAGCAAAGTGGTAATCATGAAAAACACACATAAAATTGCATTTATTAAATTGGAATTTTTAGCTTGAGATGCTAATTTTATATCTTTTTTGATTTGCTCGATTATTGCTTCATCTTGTGTTTGAGAAAGTTTTAAATTAAATTCTTGTATTTTTTGCGTATTTATTTGTACAGCAGCAACATGACTTATAGCATTATGGATTGGATCTCCTTCTTTGTAAGGAAGAATTTTTTGAATACCTCCATAAAGTGTTGCGATTAAAACAAAACAAGCAGGTATGAGAGTAATCCAAGTATATCTTGCCTTCCCCATTTTAAATAAAATCGCACTTGCTAAAAGCAATGCCATACCAGCAAGCATTTGATTACTCACTCCAAAAAGTGGCCATAATGAGTAAATTCCACCTTTTGGATCTATTGCTCCTTGGTAGAGAAAATACCCCCATCCACCAACACTTAAAGCTGTTGCAAAAATTCCTGCTAAGGTATTATTGATATTTCCTAAAGGTTTATAAACATTACCCAATATATCTTGAGCCATAAATCTACAAGCTCTTGTCCCAGCATCAACTGCAGTTAAAATAAACAAGGCTTCAAATAAAATAGCAAAGTGATACCAAAAGCCCATTAAATTCACTCCACCAAATAATTCATGTAAAATTAAAGCAACACCTACAGCAAATGTTGGTGCCCCACCAGTTCTTGATAATATGCTTTGTTCGCCTATATTTGTAGTTAAAGTAGTGATTTCTTCAGGAGTTATTTTAAAACCCCAGCTAGAAATAGCAGCAGCTGCATTTGCAACATCTACACCTATAGTAGCAGCAGGCGCATTGATGGCAAAGTAAAGACCAGGGTGTAAAATACAAGCACAAATTAAAGCCATGATGGCCACAGCACTTTCCATAAGCATAGAGCCATATCCAACAGCTAATGCATGAGTTTCATTTTCAAGCATTTTAGGAGTTGTGCCACTTGAAATTAATGCATGAAAACCACTAATAGCTCCGCATGCAATGGTAATAAATAAAAATGGAAAAATTGCTCCAGCAAATACAGGCCCACTTCCATCTAAATATTGAGAGTTAATTTTTGGCATTTGAAGATCAGGTGCTACAAATACAATAGCTAAAGCCATAACCACAATAACACCGATTTTTAAAAAAGTTGATAAATAATCTCTTGGAGCAAGTAAAAACCAAACAGGTAAAATTGCAGCTATAAAACCATAAGCCATCATAATAAGCGCTAAAGTTGGTGCATCAAAGGTAAATATTTTCGCCCAATAAGGATCAGCAGCTATTTCACTTCCATAATGTATGGCTAATATGAGCAATATAAAACCTATAATAGAAGCTTCACCAACCCTACCAGGTCTTAAAAATCTCATATAAATTCCCATAAAAACAGCAATAGGAATGGTCATTGCGATGGTAAATAATCCCCATGGAGATTCTGCTAAAGCTTTTACAACAACCATAGCTAAAATCGCAATAATTATAAGCATAATTCCAAATATAGCAATCATTGCTATTGCGCCGATAAATTGTCCTAATTCATCTTTTATCATCTCTCCTAAAGATTTTCCATTACGACGCGTAGATATAAATAAAACTACAAAATCATGTACCGCACCTGCTAAAACACCGCCTATTAATATCCAAAGCATAGAGGGTAAATAACCCATTTGTGCAGCAAGTATAGGACCTACCAAAGGACCAGCTCCTGCGATAGCGGCAAAATGATGTCCAAAAAGCACAATTTTATTTGTAGGGACAAAATCACATCCGTCATTTTTAACTACAGCAGGAGTTGCTCTGTTTTTATCTAGCTCTAGCACCTTATAGGCAATATATCTACCATAAAATCTATACCCTATGATATAAATACATAAAGCAGCAATAACAAGATAAATCGCTGAAATACTTTCGCCATTTTGGAGTGCTAATATGCCAAAACAAACAGCACCGACAATGGCAACAAAAAACCATAATATTTTGTTAGTAATATTCATTTAATTCCTTTGCTTTAGTGAATTTATTTAGTGTATCGTAGAATTATATTTTATTGCTATATAGGATAAATAAAAAATTAATATATTACAAAATGTAACATATTTCTTAGTCAATTAAAAATTAATTTTATTGACTAAGAATTTGAAATTATTTAGATTTAAAACTTAGTGTCGCTGTCAATTGTAGAGTATCGCCATATCTGTCTAGATTGTATGGTAATTTGATGTTCGCAGCTATTATTTGTAAACCATCTTTTGGTTTTGTGAGTGTGATTGTTGCTATACCTTTTTCATTTGTTGCTATGTTGTCGATATCATCATTTTGATCTTCAAATTCAACTCCTTTTACGGGTTTTCCATCTAGTAAAACTTGGAGTTTTAATTTATCTCCTTCATGTAGTGTTAAAGGATTTTGTAAAGGAACTATTTCAAATTTTAATCCTAATGGTTTTTTTGAACCTTCATCCCAAGAAAAAATACTTTTTCCCATTTTGAAAATTTTTCTTGTTTGAGTGACTTCATTTGCACCAGTAATATCTGTAATATCAGATCTTTTTTGTGCATAATGTTTTCCATCTTTTGTAAATGTGTAATATCCAAAATCATAATTAACACTTGCAACAGCAGGTTTTCCCTCAATAAATATTTTGTTATTTTCGTAGTCATAGCCAGCTTTTAAATTTTTTCCTTGAGAATCTTTTGCACTTATACCAAAAACCCTATCAGGTTGATATTGTCCCCAGTGATCATCAGCCCAAAAACCTACTTCATATCCATTGCTAGTTTGCATAGGAAAGAATTGATGAGCTAAAGCAGAACTTGCTATAAAAAAACTCAAAAACACCATTTTTGAAAATTTCATTTTTTCTCCTTTAAAATAATTTTGATAATCATTATATATATTTTTATTTATATAAAACTTAAGAATGTATTTTAATTTTTCCTTTATAAAAAAGAAAAATATTTTAATTTTTCTTATGTTAAAATCATAAATTTATTTTTAAATATTTAGGAAAAGTTATGAATGATACTATTAATATAATTGGTGCTAAAGAGAATAATCTTAAAAATATCAACCTAGAAATTCCTAAAAATAAGCTTATAGTTTTTACAGGACTTAGTGGAAGTGGTAAATCCACTTTAGCTTTTGGTACGCTTTATGCAGAAGGACAACGCCGCTATATTGAGAGTTTAAGTGCTTATGCAAGGCAGTTTTTAGATAAAGTTGGTAAGCCAAATGTTGATAAAATAGAAGGTTTAACTCCTGCTATTGCTATTGATCAAAAAACAACTTCTAAAAATCCTCGATCAACTGTTGGGACTATTACTGAAATTTATGATTATTTAAGACTTTTATATGCAAGGATTGGCTCACAACATTGTCATCAATGTGGCCAAAAAATCTCATCTATGAGTGCAGCAGATATCGTAGGTGAAATCTTAAAGCTTCCAAAAGGGGCAAAAATCATCATTTATGCTCCTTTGATCAAAGAAAAAAAGGGAACTTTTGCAGATCTTTTGGAAAATTTAGTCGCAAAAGGCTATGTTAGAGCACAAATTGATGGGGTTTTAACGCGTCTTGATGAGGATATTGAGCTTGCTAAAACTAAAAAACATACAATAAAGCTTGTGATAGATAGACTCCAAATGCAAGATGATATGTTGGCAAGACTTGCAAGCGATATAGAAAAAGGTCTTAGTGAGAGCTTTGGTGAAGTGGAAATTGAAGTTTTAAATAATGAAGAATTAAACATAGCAAAACATTTTCATTATAGTGAGCATAATGCTTGTTTTGATTGTAAAATTTCCTTTCCTTTGCTTGAGCCTTTGAGTTTTTCTTTTAATTCTCCAAAAGGTGCTTGTCCAAGTTGTGATGGTCTTGGTATAAGATATACGCTAGATATGAAAAAGCTTATCAATGAAGAATTAAGCCTAGAAGCAGGAGCTGTAAAGCTATTATATGGGTTTAATAAAAGTTATTACTATAAGTTTTTAATGGCCTTTTGCGAGCAAAATGATATAAGGATAAAAATTCCATATAATGAGCTAAGCGAAGAAGAAAAGCGTCTAGTACTTTATGGTAATGCCAAGGAAATTAACTTTTTATGGAAAAGACATCGCTTAAATCGCAAATTTGAAGGTGCAGTTAAATATGCTTATGAAATGCTAAAAGATGAAAAAGATTTAAGCGAGTATATGAGCGAAAAAACTTGTAAAGATTGCAATGGTCATCGTTTAAGAGCTGAAAGTTTAGCTGTAAAAGTAGCTGAGAAAAATTTGGGTGAAATTTTAGATATGAGCATAGAAAATACTACTGCATTTTTTTCAAAAGAAGCTAATTTTGCATATTTGAGTGAGCAAGAAAGATTGATAGCTAAGCCTATTTTTAAAGAAATTAATGAAAGATTGTTTTTTCTTTATGATGTAGGACTTGGGTATTTATCCTTAGGGCGTGATGCAAGAACAATTAGTGGAGGTGAAGCTCAAAGAATTCGTATAGCATCTCAAATTGGTAGTGGTTTAAGTGGGGTGATGTATGTTTTAGATGAGCCTAGCATTGGTTTGCATGAGCGAGATACAGCAAAACTCATTAAAACTTTAAGAAATCTTCAGCAAAAGGGTAATACTTTAATCGTGGTTGAGCATGATAAAATGACAATAGAAGAAGCAGATTTTATCGTAGATATTGGTCCAAATGCTGGTAAATTTGGTGGTGAAGTTGTATTTAGTGGAACTTATAAAGAATTATTAAAAAGTAAAAGCCAAACTGCCCTTTATATGAGTGGTAAAAAGCAAATTGCCCATCAAAAACACAGAGAACAAAAAGATTTTATTAGTTTAAAAGATGTGAGCATTAATAATATTCAAAATTTAAGTGTAGATTTTCCATTGCATAATTTAGTAGCAATTACAGGTGTTTCAGGAAGTGGTAAAAGCTCGCTAATCTTGCAAACTTTGCTTCCATTTGCAAAAGAAGAGCTTAACCGTGCTAAAAAAGTTAAAAAACTAAGTGGGGCTAAGATAGAAGGTTTGGAAAAACTTGATAAGGTAATTTATCTTGATCAAAGTCCTATAGGAAGGACTCCTCGTTCAAATCCCGCTACTTATACAGGTGCTATGGATGAAATTCGTAATCTTTTTGCAGCTACCAAAGAAGCTAAAATGCGAGGTTATAAAGCAGGACGTTTTTCTTTTAATGTTAAAGGTGGAAGATGTGAAAAGTGTAGTGGCGATGGTGAGATTAAAATAGAAATGCACTTTTTGCCTGATGTGATGGTAACTTGTGATGTTTGCGATGGTAAAAGATATAATGATGCAACTTTAGAGATTAAATATAAAGGTAAAAGCATAGCTGATGTTTTAAATATGAGTATTATTGAAGCAAGTGAGTTTTTTACTTCTGTGCCAAAGATAAAACAAAAGCTTGATACTTTGGTAAAAGTTGGGCTTGATTATCTTACCTTAGGACAAAATGCAACTACTTTAAGTGGTGGGGAGGCTCAGCGTATTAAGTTAGCTAAAGAATTAAGCAGAAGCGATACAGGAAAAACTCTTTATATTTTAGATGAACCTACAACAGGACTTCATTTTGAAGATGTTAATAAACTTATTGTAGTTTTGCAACATTTAGTTGATCTTGGAAATAGTGTGTTTGTGATAGAGCATAATTTAGATGTGATTAAAAATGCTGATTATATCATCGATATGGGACCTGAAGGTGGAGTTAAAGGTGGTAAGGTTATAGCTAAAGGTAGCGTTGAAGAGCTTGCTAAAAATCATAAAAAAAGTGGTTCTTATACAGGGTATTATCTAAATTTAGAGCTAAAAAGCATAAAAAAATAAATTGGTTGAAGTTATTCTTCAACCATAAATTTCACCTTTTTTATATTCATAAATACTTTGCATATCTTTATCTCCTCTTCCTGAAAGATTTACAACTATCACACTTTTTTTCTTTAAAGTCGGACAAAGTTTTTCTAAATAAGCTAATGCATGTGAGCTTTCAATAGCGGGTATAATACCTTCTTCTTTACATAATAATTTTAAAGCATTAATACACTCATCATCACTAATAGCATGATAACTTGCTCTTTTACTTTCTTGCAAATATGCGTGCAAAGGCCCTATGCCAGGGTAATCAAGCCCAGCAGAAATACTAAAAGTATGAGCAATATTGCCTTTATCATCTTGTAAAACTTTAGTTTTCATACCATGGATAATACCCTCTTTACCTTTAGTAAGTGTGGCTGCATGATAAGGTGTATCTTTTCCTAAACCTGCTGCTTCAACGCCTATGAGTTTAACTTTTTCATCTTTTAAAAATGCATGAAAAATTCCAGCAGCATTGCTACCACCTCCAGCTGCTGCTATGATGTAATCAACTTTTTTATTTAATTTTCTAAGTTGCATTTTACATTCTTTACCTATAATACTTTGAAAATGCGTAACAATTTGTGGATAAGGATAAGGCCCCACTGCACTTCCTACTACATAAAATACTTCTTTGGTATTTTTAACCCAAAACTTTAAAGCCTCATCTACCGCATCACTTAAAGTTTTACTTCCACTTTCTACCGCATGAACTTTTGCTCCTAAAAGCTCCATTTTATAGACATTTAAGGCTTGTCTTTTTACATCAATAGCTCCCATAAATATCTCACATTCAAGTCCCAAAAGTGCTGCTGCAGTAGCTGTTGCAAGTCCGTGTTGTCCTGCTCCGGTTTCTGCAATAATTTTTTTCTTATTCATTTTCTTTGCCATTAAGGCTTGAGCTATGGCATTGTTGATCTTATGAGCTCCTGTGTGAGTTAAGTCTTCTCTTTTTAAATAAATTTCATGATTATAAAGCTTGCTTAAATTTTTAGCATGGTATAAAGGTGTGGGTCTTCCCACATAATTAGCTAAGAGTTCTTTTAATTCTGTGTTAAAATCTTTATCTTTTTTGAGTTTTAAAAAAGCTTTTTCTACTTCATCTAATGCTATTTTTACTTCATTTGGCACAAATTGCCCACCAAATTTTCCATAATATTTTTTCATAGTATTTCCTTAAAATGATTAATAATTTAAAATCAAAAATGATCAACTAAAACTAAAAATGTAAAATAAAAAATGATTGAAAATGTAGTAGCAGGCTTAACGCCAAGAAAAAGAAGCTCTGTTAAATGAGTATTCTAAATTTAGTTTAGAAAATTTTTTCCTTTCCATAATTTTTCCTTTTAAAAAATTGCCAAATTGCTTTACATTCTAAGATAATTATTATTAAAAATTCTTTAAAATGATAGTTTAGAAAATAAATACTAAGAAAATTTATAATGTTTGATTTTTTATATAATGATATAAGCTATATAGGGCTTTTTGTAGTATGTTTTCTCTCTAGCACTCTTTTGCCTATGGCTAGCGAGGCTTTTGTGCTTGTTTTTGTGAAATTAGATTTTAATGCTTATATGGTTTTATTTATAGCAAGCTTGGGGAATACTTTGGGTAGTTTAAGTACCTATGCGTTAGCTTATTTTGGAGAGAGTCAAATTTTGGAAAAATATTTTAAAAACTCTTTATGTAAATTAGAAAAAATCAATGCAAACTTTAAAAAATTTGGCTCTTTGTATGCTTTTTTTACTTTTTTACCCATAGTGGGAGATCTTTTTGCACTAGGGCTTGGATTTGCTAAGTATTCTTTTTTAAAAGCAAGTATTTTTATAGCCTTGGGTAAATTAAGTCGTTATGCTTTTGTAATTTTCATAGCAAATTCCATTTAAAAGCCTTGATTTTAAAAGATTTAAAAGTCTAGCATTATCAACATCTTTTAAAACTTTTATGGTGTTTTTTAATTCATGATTTTTCATAGGCATTTTTGCATCTTTAAAACACCTTATCGTGCTTCCTCTAGCAAAAGTACTATCACAAATGACATCTACTAAATACTCATCAAAATTTGCTAAATTTGGATCAAGCATATAAGCAATAGTTAATGCATCGTGTATCCATGTGCCATTTGTACCTCTTGTTTTGCTTGCATAATCAATCCAAACTCTTAAAGTCTGCACTAAAAAATCACAAAGTGGATTTTGATTTTCTAAAGTATTTAAATCTTCATGCGTGAGCATAGTTTGCATTGTTGCATTATAAGGAACAAGTGTGATTTTAGCTCTTGAGTTTAAAACTATACTAGCAGCTTCAGGATCAAAGCCAAAATTTGTATCTTTGATATGATAAGGCATATCAAAACTTCCACCCATGATAAAAATTTCTTTTACATTTTTATCAAAGTCTTTAAAAAGCTTCATAGCTATGGCTATATTTGTTAAAGGCCCTATAGCGCAAATTGAAATTTCACCTGGGTTTTGCATAATAAGCTCACCCATTTTCATACAAGCATTTGGGTTTATGTTTTCTAAGATTTTTATAGGTTTTATATGATCCCAAAGATGAGTAAGCTTAAACTCTTCTACGCCTTTATCTAGTCTTTGTCTCCAAAAATGACTATCTTCACATAAAGCTTCATGAGCACCTAAATACAAAGGTATATCTAGATTAAGCTTATTTAATAAATCTTTAGCAACACTATAAGCGGTTAAAGCTTGCACATTACCACTTAAAGTGCTAATCATTTCAAGTTTGATTTCTTTGGAGGCTAAAATAAGTCCAAGGGCTAAACCATCATCAGTATTAGCCCCTGCTATTCCATTGCCTATATCAGTATCTAAAATAAGGCGTATCATATCGCATCTTCTATTAAATTTAAATCCCTGCCTCTAGTTTCTGGTGCAAAGAAAGTTGTGATAAAACCAATTCCTGCAGTGATAACAAAATACAAGGCTATTGGCCACCAAGTGCCATAATAAGCAAGCAAAGCTGAAGCTATCATAGGAGCGGTTCCTCCTGAAAGTATAGAGCCAAATTCTTTTGCTAGTGCCATTTTGGTATAGCGATTTTTTGCTCCAAAAAGCTCCACACCCCACGCAGCTTGTACGCCAAAAATTCCTAAAGATGCTAAAGACATACCTACAATGATAGTTAAAATTACAATAATTTCATTTTTACTATCAAGTAGCATAAAAGCAGGGAAAGCATAAAGCATTAAAAGCAAGCAAAAGGTTCTATAAGTAATACGCCTTCCAAATTTATCACTTAAATATCCTGCTAAAGGTATAACCAAAAATCCCACCAAAGAAGCGATAACAACAGCAGTTGTGGCTACTGATTTATCAAGAAGTAAAATTTTAGTTACATAACCTACTATAAAGCCTTGTGCAAGATAAGATGGTCCATTTTCTCCTATCCTTATACCCACCATAGTCCAAAATGCACGACTTTTCTGCCAAAAAGTTCTTTCATCTTCTTTCATATGTGCTTCATTTTCATGACGAATTTTTAGCATTAATTCTTTTTGTTTTTCAAAAACAGGAGTTTCTTTTACATTTAAACGCATATAAACAGCAAAAAGTGCTATAAAAATACTTCCTATAAAAGGAATTCTCCATCCCCATTCTTTAAAACTAGCATCATCCATACTTGTAACTAAAAGCCACACAAAAGCTGCAAGCAAGGTTCCACTGTTTGATCCAAGTGCTATAACAGAAGAGATTAAACCTCTATGTTTGCTAGGAGCATATTCTCCAAGCATGACAGTCCCACCTGAAAGCTCAGCACCTGCTCCAAAGCCTTGCATAAAACGCAAAATAACCAAACATATAGGAGCCCAAATTCCAATTACTGCATAACTTGGTATAAAACCAATTAAAGTAGTTGAAATACCCATTAATGCAATGGTGCTCATTAATACATTTTTTCTTCCGTATTTATCTCCTAAATATCCAAAAAATAAAGCTCCAATAGGTCTAGCAATAAAACCTATACCATAAGTAACAAAACTAAGCAATAATGCTATAACAGGAGTTTGTTCAGGAAAGAAAACTTCTGAAAAAACAGTAGCTGCAGCTAAGCCATAAAGTGCAAAATCTGCATATTCCATGGCAGTTCCTAGCCAGCATGAAAACACAGCCTTTTTAAATGCCTTTTTTCCTTGTGGAGTTTGAAAATTTTCATCCGCGATTGATTTTGTTTGCAAGATTAAACCTTTGTTTTAAATTTAAAATATAATTGTAACTAAAATGCTTAAAATGGAAATTTAATACTTTTTACCGACTTTTAAATAATTTTGGGTGATAATTATTATTATTTTTTAATATAGGAAAAAAATGAAAACTTTAACAATAATTGATACTTTTGGCTTTTTCTTTAGACTTTTTTATGCTTTAAAGGGTTTGAAAAATTCAAAAGGTGAGCCTAGTAATATGATTAGTGGTTTTGCTAATTTTATTTATAGTTTGAAAAATGAACATCCTAGTGATATGATTATTTTTGCTCTTGATAGTAAAGGAAAAACTTTTAGAAGTGAAATTGATCCAAATTATAAAATCAACCGCACTCCACCTCCACCTGATTTATTAGCTCAAATTCCAATTTGCATTCAAATGATAGAAAAAATGGGTTTTTCAAGTTTTTCTTGCGAAGGATATGAGGCTGATGATATCATCGCATCTTTAGTTAAAGAGTGTGAAAGTAAGGATATTTTTATAAGAATTATCACTCAAGATAAAGATTTATATCAACTTATAAAAGATGATAAAGTTAGTATTTATAGCCCTATTTCAAAAAATGATTATAATGAAGCAGGGTGTTTGGAAAAATATGGGGTAAAACCTAGCCAAATAAGAGATTTTTTAGCTCTATGCGGAGATAGTTCAGATAATATCCCAGGTGTAAAAGGAATTGGTGCTAAGGGTGCTAAGAATTTACTTGATGAGTTTGAAAGTATTGAAGGAATTTATGAAAACTTAACACTAGTGCGTAATGAGAGAAGTCGTAATTTGTTGCTTGAAGGCAAAGAAAATGCCTTTTTGAGCAAAAAACTTGCTTCTTTGTATGAAAATTTAGATGTAAAAGATATGCTTTTAAATTGTGAGTATCCAAAAGATGAGCCTTTGCTTAAGATTATGGATATTTTAGAGCATTATGAATTAAATGCTTTGTTAAAAAAACTACGCACTAATCCTACTAATAAAGATAAAAATTTAGGATTTAATGCAAGATTAATTTTAGATGAGAAAGAATTATTTGAAATTTTAGAAAAAATTGATGATCAAAGTATTGTTGCTTTTGACACCGAAACTACGGGCTTGGATACTAAAGAAGCTAAGATAGTAGGGTTTAGTTTTTGTTTTCATGAAAGTGAAGCCTTTTATGTGCCACTTGCACATGATTATTTAGGAGTTTGTAAGCAAATTTCTATGCAAGTAGCTAAAAAGGGTATAGAAAAAATATATCAAAGTACGGTTATAGGTCATAATCTTAAATATGACTTTGAAATCATAAAAAATAATTTTAATTTACTTCCTCCAAAAAACTATGCTGATACTATGATACTTGCATGGCTTAAAGAGCCAAGTTTGCGTGTAAATATGGATGATTTGGCAAAAAGATTGTTTGCTTATGAGACTTTACATTTTGAAGACTTGGTAAAAAAAGGAGAAAACTTTGCAGGAGTGGATGTAGAAAAAGCTTGTAAATATGCTGCTGAAGATGCTTATATTACTTTAAGATTTTATTTGTATTTTTTAAAAAATTTAGAAAAGCCTTTATTTGAACTTGCACAAAAAAGTGAGTTTGAATTTATCAAAGTGCTTATTATGATGGAAAATAATGGCATTAAACTTGACACTCAAAAGCTTGAAAACTTAATGCAAAGTTTTAATCAAGATATTAAAATACTAAGTGAAAAAATATATGATTTAGCGGGTGAAAAATTTAATATTAACTCTCCTAAACAAGTAGGGGATATTTTATTTGAAAAATTAAAATTACCAAGTGGTAAAAAAGGTAAGACAGGTTATTCTACTGATGAAAAGGTTTTAAATGCTATTTTAGATGAACATTTGATTGTAAAAGAAATTTTAGCTTACAGAGAGCTTGCAAAATTAGTTTCTACTTATTGTGAACCTTTGTTAAAATTAGCTAAAAAAGATGAAAATTCAAGAATTTATTCAAGTTTTTTGCAAACAGGAACAGCTACTGGACGCCTTTCATCAAAAGATCCAAATTTGCAAAATATCCCTGCACATGGTCAATATGCTAAGGATTATAAATCTTGCTTTATTGCAAAAGAAGGATTTAGTTTTATCTCACTTGATTATTCACAAATTGAGCTTAGAATGCTAGCACATTTTAGTGAAGATGAGAAATTATTAGAAGCGTTTTCAAACGATGAGGATATTCATGCAAAAACTGCTATTATGATTTTTGGCCATAGTGATTATGAGACAAGAAGTATTGCTAAAAGTATAAATTTTGGTCTTATTTATGGTATGGGTTATAAGACTTTGAGTCAAAATTTAAAAATAGAAGCGAAGTTAGCTAAAGAATATATTGAAAAATATTTTGAGAATTTTACTAGTATTAAAACTTATTTTGAAAAGGTAAAAAATGAAGCTAAGCAAAATGGCTTTATAAGTACTTTGCTAGGTCGTAAGCGTTATTTTGATTTTGAAAATGCAAAGCCTATGCAAATTGCAATGCATGAAAGAGAGAGTATTAACTCTATACTTCAAGGTTCAGCTGCCGATATAATAAAATTGGCAATGATAGAAATAAGTAGAAATTTGGATGAAAACAAACGCTTAATTTTGCAAATTCATGATGAGCTTATTTTTGAAGTAAAAGATGAACTTTGTGAGGATTTTGCAAAAAAAGCTAGTGATATTATGGAAAATATTGTAAAATTAAAAGTTAAATTAAAAACTTCATCAAGTATTGCCAAAAATTGGGGTATATTAAAATAAGGAGAATGTTTAATGGATCTTTCAACCATACTTGGGATGGTATTAGCTGTTGTTAGTATTTCTGTAGGGGATATTTTAGAGGGTGGTAACCCTTTGCATGTTTTACACTTAGCGTCTTTTATTATCGTGGTGCCTACAGCAGCTTTTTGCGCAATGACTTCTACACATAAAAAAATTGTTAAAGGTGCATATAAGGAATTAAAGGTAGTTTTTAAAGGTTCGGGGGTAAATTTAAGTCAAAGAATAGCTGAGCTTGTAGAATACTCTGTTATAGCAAGAAGAGATGGACTTTTGGCTTTAGAGTCAAAAACTAATGAAATTGACAATGAGTTCTTAAAAGAAGCTATGATGATGATGGTAGATGGTAAGAGCGTAGAAGAAATTAAAGAAAGTATGGAAATTCAAGTAGAAGAAATGGAAGAATATTATAAAGAATGTGCAGAATATTGGATACGCTTTGGTGAAACTTGTCCTACTATGGGGCTTGTTGGTGCTGTTTTTGGATTGATTTTGGCACTTAAACTACTCGATGATCCACAGGCTATGGCAGCGGGTATTTCAGGAGCTTTTACAGCAACTGTTACGGGAATTTTTGGAGCTTATGCTTTATTTGGGCCTTGGGGTAATAAAATGAAAGCTAATTCACATGATTTAATTAAGGAAAGAATAGTTATTTCTCACGCTATTGTAAGCATTGCAGAAGGAGCTAATCCAAGAGATTTGGAGGCAAAGTTATTTAACTATTTAAGTCATGATGAGCCTAGAATTTCTCAATTTGATAAATAAGAGTTAAAAATGGGAAAAAAACATAAATGTCCAGAATGTCCAGCAGGTGAAAAATGGGCAGTGCCTTATGCAGACTTTTTAAGTTTGCTTTTGGCACTTTTTATTGCTCTTTGGGCGATTTCTGAAAGTAATCCTGCAAAAACTGAAGCCTTGAAAACTGAATTTGTTAAAATTTTTGAATTCACTGCTTCTAGTCCTTTAGAAAAAGAAAGTGAAGTGCATAATAAATATAGCGCACCTTCAAATGCAAATGTAGAAGAGCTTGAAAAACTTAAGAAATTAAGTATTACTCAACAAGAAAATATAGAAAAATTAAAAGCAGCATTAGATCAAAGAGAAAATAATATAGTTTTAAATTTACCAGCTAGAGTTGAATTTGCTAGAGGTAGTATTCAGATTGATTCTGCTGATGTACAAGATTTTTTAAAGCGTATTAGTGAAGTGCTCAAGAAAATGCCAAAACAAGCTCAAATAGAACTTAGAGGTTATACTGATGCAAGCGATCGGGATCCTAAGAGAAATTTTGATTTAGCTAGTAAAAGATCTCAAGTTGTAGCTGATTATTTAATAGCTAAAGGAATCGATCCAACTCAACTTATAGTTGTAAGTTTTGGTGATAATTATCCTTTAAGTACAAATAAAGAAGATGAAATAAATAATAGGGTAGAGTTTTATATTCGTGTAGATTCTTCAGACAATCAAGTTAGAAAGTCAGTATTAGATCAAATAGAAACTTTTAAATAACAAATAAGCTTTATAAACTTATTTGTTATTTTCTCCGCCAAAACGAAGCAATGCTGAACCCCAAGTAAATCCACCACCAAAAGCATCAAGCAATATTAGTGAGCCTTGTTTTAAACGACCTTGTTCATAAGCATCATTCATTGCCATAGGTATTGAGGCTGCTGAAGTATTGCCGTATTTTTGCACTGTAACTACGCATTGTTCATCTGTAAAATTTAATTTTTCTTGCACGGCTTTAATAATTCTTAAATTAGCTTGATGAGGTATAAAAAGATCAATTTCTTCACTTTTTATATTATTTTTTGTAAGAATATCAACAACATCGTTACTTAGAGTATTTACTGCAATTTTAAATACTTCGTTTCCTTTCATTTGCATAGAAAGAGGAGAGCAAATGCTACTTTTTTGAGATCTTTGAGTTATTAATAAATCTCCAAATTCCCCATCACTTGCTGTATGAGTATCTATAATCGGATAATTATCATCTAAAGATACAATTCCAGCACCAGCTCCATCGCCAAATAAAACACAAATACTTCTATCTGTATAGTCTATAATAGAGCTAATTTTTTCAGCTCCAATAATTAAAACATTTTTCTTTGTTTTGCTTTCAACCATAGATTTAGCAAGTTCTAAAAGATAAATAAACCCTGAACATGCTGCAGAAATGTCAAAAGCAGTGATGTTTTTTAATCCAAGATTATGAGCAATTTTACATGCAGTTGATGGCATAGTAAAGCAATCAGGACTTAAAGTAGCAACAATAATAGCATCTATGTCTTGAGGTTTTAAATTCGCTCTTTGTATAGCTTTGATAGCTGCTTTAGTACCAAGATCACTTGTGTTTTCATCATCATTTGCTATGCGTCTTTGTTCTATTCCTGTTCTTCTTAATATCCACTCATCACTAGTTTGCACCATAGATTCTAATTCTTTATTGCTAAGTATTTTTTCGGGAATGTAAGAAGCTATACTTTTTAATGAAGCTTTAGTTGATTTCATAATTGGCAAGTTCTTTTTCTATAGTTTGATTTATATTTGATTGTGTAAAATTTAATGCTTGAAAAATAGCATTTTTAATGGCTTTTGGACCGCTTTTACCATGACTTATAATGACACATTCTTTCACACCTAGAAGTGGGGCCCCGCCATATTCTTCATAATCAATGTGGGTTTTTAATTCATTAAAAGCAGGTTTTGCTAAAAGATAGCCAAGTTTTGATAAAAAAGATTTTTGAATTTCTTGTTTTAAAAGTTTTGTAATAACACTTGCTACACCTTCGCCGGTTTTAAGTAAGATATTTCCATTAAAACCATCGCATACTAATACATCTATCGTGCCATTAAATATATCTCTTCCTTCAGCATTTCCGACAAAATTTGAAAGTTGCTTTAAAAGTTGATGGGTTTCTTTAGTAAGCTCATTTCCTTTGCATTCTTCTTCACCATTTGAAAGCAAAGCAACTCTAGGCTTAGCAATTTTTAAAATTTCTTTAGCATAGGCTTCACCCATAATGGCAAATTGAAACAAATGCTCACTTTTGCAATCAACATTTGCACCAACATCTAACACTAATGTTCTTGAATGGATATTTGGCATTAAAGTGGCTATTGCAGGTCTAGCGATATTGGCTAATCTTCCAAGTCTTAAAGTAGCCAAACTCATAGTAGCTCCACTATGTCCAGCTGACACAACAGCTTTTGCTTTTTGATTTCTTACTAAATCTATGGCTTTGTAGATTGTACTATCTTTTCGTTTTAATGCATCTGTAGAATTTTCTTCCATAGCAAATACATCAAAAGCCTCTTCATATTCTATATATGAGTTTAATTCTTGAGGGATTAAGGTTTTAAGCTTTTGAGGATCTCCTACTAAGATGGCTTTAAATTTTCGCTCTTTTAGAGCTTGAATTACACCTTCTATAATAGGCTTTTCCCCAAAATCACCACCCATTGCATCAATAGCAATGCTCGTCATTGTTCTTAATATTCCTTAGTTACAGGATTTACACGATGAGGCATTTTGTAGCTACCATCTTTATCCTTAATAGGCATAGGTAGGGTAACTTTGTAATGAGTTCTGCGTTTTGCTGCGCGAGTTTTGCTCACTCTTCTCTTAGGTACTGCCATTTTTTACTCCTTTATTAATTTAAACATTTATTACAATAAAAATAATCACTTAAGTAAGATTGTAATTCACTTGTAGCAAGCTCTATTAAGTCAATATGAGAGTCAAAAAACTCCATAGTATCACTTAAAGTATTATTTTCATCTTTAAAAATTCCATCGCTTGCAAAAAGCTCTATATTTTGATCGATTTCAAGTTCCATTTCATCACCACATCGATCGCAATTTCTATAAGTAAATCCTTTAAAATTAGCTGTTATTTTAGCTAATTTTGGATTAACTTTTGTAATAGTTCCTTCAAAAACTATATTATCAAGATCTAGTTTAAAAGGATAAGCTACAGAGCTAAGTTTTGCAAAGGCAATTTTCATTATAAAATTTCAGTTTTTGAAAAGAAAAATTCTATTTCAATTTTTGCATTTTCCAAGCTATCGCTTCCATGAACCGCGTTTGCATCAATACTATCTGCAAAATCTGCTCTGATAGTACCAGGAGCCGCTTCTTTTGGATTTGTAGCACCCATTAATTCTCTGTTTTTTAACACAGCATTTTCGCCTTCTAAAACAGAAACCACAACCGGACCACTGATCATAAATTCAACTAAGTCTTTAAAAAATGGTCTATCTTTGTGTACAGCATAAAATTCTTGTGCTTCTTTTTCTGAAAGCTGTATTTTTTTTGTAGCCGCTATTCTTAGACCATTGCTTTCAAAGCGTGTTAAAATTTGACCAATAACGCCTTTTTTTACTGCATCAGGTTTAATAATAGAAAGTGTTTTTTCCAAAATCGTCCCCTTAATTTAGATAAGTTTTATGTTTATAAAAGAGCTAATTATATCAAAAAATGCTTTAAAATTATATAAAAATTGTAATTTTGAGTTATAAAATGAAGAAGCTACAAGCATCTTAAATACTAGAAAGATGCTTGTATTGGGTATTAATTAAGCAAATACCGGAGTTGAGCCATCTCTTAAATCGCTTCCGATATTATCACGACTTGGTTGACCACTAACTACATCGCTCCATACAATACAGCCATCAGTTGGACATGCACTTGCACATGCTGGCTGATCATTATGTCCTACACATTCAACACATTTATCAGCATAAACATAATATCTATCTTCGCCCTCAGGGTTATTTGCATCATCTACGATTGCACTTACTGGGCATTCATCTATACAAGAACCACATGCTATACAAATATCAGTAATTTTAACTGCCATTTTTTACTCCTTAAATATTAAAAGTTTAATATAAGATTATCAAAATTGTCTTAATTTTATTCTTAAAATCTTTTAATTTTGATAATAAAATTAATTTACATACAAATTTACACAATTAATAAATTTTTAAATTTACAAATGATATTATTTTGTTACAAATAAAATTTATTAATTAGGAGATAAACGATGATAGTAACTAAAAAAGCTATTGATTTTACAGCACCTGCTGTATTAGGTAATAATGAAATAGTTGGAGATTTTAATCTTTATAAAAATATAGGACCAAAAGGTGCAGTAGTATTTTTCTATCCAAAAGATTTTACTTTTGTTTGCCCTTCTGAAATTATTGCTTTTGATAAAAGATATCAAGATTTTAAAGATAGAGGTATTGAAGTAATTGGTGTATCTTGCGATAACGAATTCTCTCACTTTGCTTGGAAAAATATGCCTGTAAATCAAGGTGGTATAGGTCAAGTTAAATTTCCTTTAGTAGCTGACTTAACAAAACAAATTGCTAGAAATTTTGATGTTTTATTTGAAGAAGCAGTTGCTTTAAGAGGTTCTTTCTTGCTTGATGCTGATGGAACAATCCGCCATGCAGTTATAAATGACTTACCACTTGGAAGAAACATTGATGAAATGATTAGAATGGTTGATACTATGCTATTTACTAATGAACATGGTGAAGTTTGCCCAGCTGGTTGGAATAAAGGTGATGAAGGTATGAAGGCTGACCCTAAAGGTGTTGCTGATTATCTAAGTAAAAACGAAAATAAATTATAATTTTTTAAGCTGAAAGTTATTCTTTCAGCTTAGTATAAATTGTGTTATAAAGTTACAATACTCTCAAAATATACTGATTAATATACATTTTTGATAAATGCTTTTAAAATATTATAACTAGGACATCATGTAATAAATAATTTACTTTTTATTTTATATATTTATTATTTTGTTGTCATTTTATTGTATTAATAGCATGATAATCGTTGTATAAAAATTTACTACAAAATTTTAAGGAGCTGTTATGGTTTTTTCATTTTCTAAGAGCTTATCTTCAAAGCTTATATGGATAATGTGTGTAGGTGTAGTTTCTATTGTAATACTGATTAATTTAGTCAGTTATTTTAATTCAAAAAATAGTACTTTTGATTTACTAACAGAAATGCAAATAAACAATATGATGGATACAAATGCTCTGTATGATTTTTATGGAACAACTAAAAGATTAGCTATAGAATCTTTAGCAGAACAATTTTCTAGTAATTTAAATATGCCTTCAGAACAAATTATGCAAATTCTCAAACTAGCTGCAAAAACTTCTGGGTTTGAGCTAGTTTATGTTGGTTTTGAAGATAGTGGCAAAAATTATCAATCAGATGGTCAAGTACTTGATTTATCAAAGGGTTATGATACTAAAAATAGAGGTTGGTATAAAGAAGCTAAAGCAGCTGGAAAATTTATAACAACTGATCCATATAAATCTGTAACAACAGGAGAAATAGGAATTACTTATGCCATTCCTGTTTATGCTAATGGAAAACTCTTAGCGGTAGTTGGAGGTGACTATAATTTACATACTTTTTCTAAAGATGTTTTAGCTATAGGGCATTCTCAAAGCTCCTATGCAGCAGTATATGATAAAGAAGGTATGGTAATTTTCCACGAAGATAAAGATAAAATGCTTACTAAAACTGACTTAAGTATTAATATAGCAAATGCTATTAAAGCAGAGCCTGATTTAATTGATCCAAGCAAAGAAGATACCTTATTTTATGCTAAAGATGGTGCAGGCAAAACACAAGTTGCAACTTGTAATCAAACTTTAAATCCAAAATACATTGTATGTTCTATTACAGATGAATCTGTATATACTGATGCAGTTAATAAAGTTTTATTCCAACAAGTTATTATTGCATTAATAGCTATTATTGTAGCTTTAATCTTGGTAAGATTTGCTATTATTAAAAACTTAAAACCTATAGCAGTTATAACTACCGGCCTT